>JBGSMH010000649.1:0-14654 GCA_041740275.1 Phycisphaerae bacterium | reverse complement strand
ATGTCGCGACGATCTGGCAATCGGTGCCTCGGCGGACCAGCGTCTGCACCATGCCCATCAGCGCGACGGTTGGCCCGCCGTTCTCGGGTTCGATGCCGGAGATGACGTGCAGGACTCGCATCGGGTCACACCCCTGGCGCGATCTTTGCGGGCTTGGTGTCGGAAGGATCGTGTGGCTTGGGGACTCGTTGACGCAACACCCGTGCCGGATTACCGACAGCGATGACATTCTCGGGCAGGTCTTTGAAGACGCTGGATCGCGCCCCGACGACAGTGCCGGTGCCGATGGTCACGCCAGGCCCGACAAAGACGTCGGCGGCGATCCAGCAGTTGTCGCCGACGGTGATGGGTGGCTTGATCAGCGGGAAACTGGGATCATCAAAATCGTGCGTGCCCGCGCACAAGTGCCCGTACTGGCTGATTACCACGCGCCGGCCGATGTGGATCGGGCCCAGGCAATAGAGAATCGCGTCGTCCCCGACGACCGCCTGATCGTCGATCGTCAGGTTCCAGGGGATTTCGATTTTGACGGATGGGCGGATGCGAACACTCTTGCCGATATGCGCACCGAAGATTCGCAGGAGAAGCCGACGCCAGGCATACCAGTTGTGGAATGAAAGGCGGAAGAGTGTTGCCGCCGTCACCATCCAGAGGGCGCGGCCGAGGTTCTGCTTCAGTGTCCAGGGACTGCGGAAGGGTTCGTGTTCCGGGTGCGCAACGGGGGTGGGCATCGCAACGGGTTTGGTCTCCGCTTCAATGTGCTCGAACCGGTTTACGCCGGCGTCGATATGCCCGTTTTGTTTCAACCCGAAATCATTCAACTGACCCTCGGCCAGTTTTAGCCCGGCGATTGATCCGACACCGCTTGCCCGCAGGCGTCGCAACTCGCGCAGCTTCAATTGTACCGAAAGTTCATAGGAAGCAATAAAATTACAGAGCATCCATCCGGCGCGTCGGTCCAGAAACCCTAAACGGAAAAAGTACATGAAGAAAAATCGCACCAGCCACGCCGCCGGGATGCGGGGCAGGATGCGGGTTTTCCCGTAGCGCCGGCGAGTGATCCGGTCGTTCATGATCGTCCGCAAACCCGGCCAGGGTTCGGGACGGGCATAGATCTCCCAAGCCTCCAAAGTCGAATAGCGATTGTGCTTGGCAAAGAAATGTTCCAGCCCGCGGCGATCCTCATGCAGGATCAGGTGCTTGAGATACCCAGCCTTGCCCTCGGCGATCATGTGCTCATGGACCGCCCGATCCTCGTAGCGCGCCTTGCCCCGTCGGAACAGCCGCATATTCCACGAAGGGTAATAGCCGCAGTTCCAGATCTTGCGGCCCATGAAGATCAGGACACGGTTGATATAAAACGCCACCTCAGGCATCTGCCTGGGGTCGCGGGATGAGATCACGCGAATCTCTTCTCGCAGTTCGGTGGTCAGTGCCTCATCGGCATCAAGGATCAGGACCCACTCTGATTCAAAAGGTAAGTTATCGATCGCCCAATTCTTTTGACGCGCATAGCCTTCCCAATCGTGATGCACGACGGTTGCGCCCATCGATTCGGCGATCTTCTGTGTGCCGTCGTCCGAGCCGCTATCGACTACGAACACACGATTGGCCACGCCTTTGAGGCTGGTCAGCGTGTGAGGCAGGTTTAGCGCCTCGTTGTAGGTCTGGATCAAAACATCAACCACAAACACTCCATACGACGGGAGATCTCAAACTTAACCCCCAGACAGAGGGTACGCCAACTGTATCGCGCCCGTCCGATAATGCACAACCAAGCGACAGACCCCGCAACCGGGGGTAGACTGATCCGCTATGAACCAGTCGGCGCGGGAGGACGTTCACCTTGCCCCCTCAACAGGCGGGCCGTGCCCGAGGGGCATCGGTCCGATCCTCATCATGTTGATCTTGGCGGGTCTGATCGCGCTGGCGGCGACGATCAGTGCCGACCAAACGCGCGGGCAGTCGGATCAGGACGAATATCATTATCTTGCGATCAACCGCTTCGCCAAGACCTGGCCGGTGATCGATGTCGCCAACTACGAATCCATGACCACCCCCGGATACCACTGGACGATGGCGGGGATTCAATCGCTGACCAATGCGTCACTCAACGGGTTGCGATGGGTCAACGCCACTTTCACGCTCGTCCTGGTCGGTGGATTGGCGATCCTGCTCCGGCAAAACCTCGGCACAACCCTGGCGCTATGCCTGCCGGTCTGTTGCTCGGTCTATGTCGTGTCGTCGGGCGTGTGGCTGTTGCCAGATAATCTGGCGTGGGCACTGGTGCTGGCGTGTATCGGGCTATCGCTTTCCATCCCCTCGCACCTAGCGGCGATGGTCGCCTGTCAGTCGGTCGTATTCCTGTTGCTGGTATTGGTGCGACAGAACCAAGTCTGGGTGGGTTTGCCGATGCTCGTCGGTGCGGCAACGTTCGGCGTGGCACCCGGACGCCGTGTGCTGTGGACATGCGCTGCGATGATCCCCGGCGGGCTGGCGTTGGCATATTTCGTCTATACCTGGCACGGACTAACCCCGCCGATGTTCCAAGACCTCGCCCGCCAAGGCAACCCGGCAGTTCCGGCGTTTGTCCTGACCATCTTCGGCGCATACGGAGTCTGGTTCATGGGTTACGCCATTCCGATGCTGCAATCGATCGCGTGGCGACGGCGATTGGTACTGATCGGCGTTGGGTCAGGCGTGGCGATCCTGATCGCGTCCCTGTTCCCCACATCCCTTAACGAGACTGCCGGTCGATATACGGGTCTGTGGATATTCAGCCGATTCGCACCGGTGGTGGCCGACAGGTCGCTGGCGATCATCGCAATTGCCGGGGTTGGCGGGGCAGTGCTGGCGGTCCTGCTGGCGGGCCTCTCCCGACGTGATCGATTTGTCTTCGCTGCGATCCTCGTCGCATTTACACTGACTCAATCGCGTGGGTTCCTGGCCTGGCAACGCTATTACGAACCGATGGTTCTGATGATCCTGCCGCTCCTGTGCGCGCGATTGATCACGAACGACGCGCGTCCGAAATGGGCGTGGGTCGGACCGGTGATCCTAGCCGGAGGGTTGTTCGTGATCATGCTCAAAGGGATCGGAGCGATGTGACGCCATGACACTCAAGACGCCAGATATAAACGACGATTACTCGCCCGCCGTGCTGTCGGCGGTGTCGCGGCAACTTTTCGTCGCCGGACCCCTGGTCAAACGCAAACTGCAACACTGGCGGCCTTACATCTGCCCGTTTGGCGAAATCCTGCGACACGTCCCGCGCGACGCGCACGTTTTGGACATCGGCTGCGGCGGGGGGCTGTTGCTCGGACTGCTCGCCCGCTTACGCGGCGTCAGCGGTGTCGGATTTGATATGTCGCCCGCCGCCATCGAAGTCGCCAGGCAGATGGCAAGCCGTCAGCCAGACTTTGCCGGAAAGCTTCAATTCCACGTCCTGCGCGCCCAGGAGGATTGGCCGACCACGGACGCTCAGGTCGTCACACTCGTCGATGTTATGCACCATGTCCCGCCCGATGCGATCGCGTCGGTACTGGCCAAAACCTTCTCCCAGGTCCCGCCCGGCGGCCGATTGATCTATAAAGACATGGCTTCGCGACCGATCTGGCGCGCCGCGCACAATCGGCTGCACGATTTGCTCGTCGCTCGCCAATGGATTCACTATGTCGATTCAGCACAAGTGGTACGACTCGCCGAGCAGGCCGGGTTGCGCTGCACCCATGCTGCGACGATCAACTGCGGGCCGTACGGACATGAGTTGCGCGTGTTCGACAGGCCAACTTAGCACCCGTGTTGTGTAACCGTTTCCCAGACACCACTGCCTGCGCGGTGCTGGATTTCATTGGAATCGGGATCGAGTGCAAACAGGCGTACCCAGCCATTGCTAACCAGATCACGCACGGATGCGACGGCGTTGACCACCCGATCTATCTTCTCGACCGGAGCTTCGACAATTACCTGCAGTCGCATCGGCTCGTGGTACCACGCCCCGCCCGGCGAATGGACCGACTGCATCGCAAGTCCGCCGCGCAGGTCTCCGCCGTTGCCGAGCACCACGCCGAGTCGGCCGATGCGGTTGTGCAGCGTCTTGTTCCCGGCCCCAAACAGATCGTTGTCGACCGTCGAACCGAAGTATTGCAGGTTGATCCACGACGCCACCACCATCGGGGCACTCAGGATCAACTTCAGCACGCTCGCATCGGTGTCGGCGGCGTGGTCATAGTCATGCAAAAAGCTTCGTCCACCCAGATCGACGCCGCGCGTGCGGGATCGTCGGGACGCGACAAAGCAGGCGTTTCTTGCCAGTGCCCATTCCGGCCTCACTTCTGACCAATTCCTCGCCCGCCGTTTCAGCCGCTGCAACAAACCGGCCGGTTCGGGCTGATTGATGATCCCCAGCGTAGCTGCCCGCTCGGCGCGCGTCGCCTTTCCCGCTTGCTCAAGCCACATCTTCAGCCGTGCCAGGTCTTCACGATGGGTGGACGGGACCAAATGCGTATCCATCAGGTACACCGTGTCGTCCGAAGTGTCGTGTACGCCGGGCACAAAGTGTGCGTCGTCGGGTACGACTGTTCCTTGTAACGCCAGATCTTCTCGGACGCGCGGGTCGTTGAGGATGTCAGCGGCGACGCGGGCATTGATTCCGCCCCCGTGCCCGCCGCACGCACCGCAGTCCAGACCAGCGGCGTGAGGGTTGTTTGCGCTTCGGCCCTGATGTCCGCACAGCAGCACCAGTCGCGCCAGCGGGCGAGCGATGCTCATGTTCTTGAGGATAAACCCCGCCGTCGCCACTCGGCTGGCATGGCTTTGATCGGGCGTGGCGAAGCTCGCGGTCGTCTCCGGGTCCATCGTCGATGCGCCAGCGCAAGTATCCTTCAACAGTTTGACACCATAGCCCGCCCCCAACACCTCCACGAACGAAAACGCGGTCGGCGGCATCAACTGAATTCGCTTGAAAGCCGACTTCCATTTCGAGTCGTTCAGACCCATCAGCGATACGTTGATCGACGGCTTAAGCAGCACCGGGCACCGCGCCGATCCCGATTCGACATTCAGCGATACGCCGAAGAAGCCGGCGAATCCCATGGTCACGATCGACGGGTCGAGCGCTTCAAGATGTCGCCGAAATACTTCCGATCGCACGTCAATACAGAACACAGCCTGCACCGCTGGCCGCGTCGCCGTGGGTGCGGCAGGGCGGAACTTCAGTGCGATGGACGTGACATAATGGTCTTCGACCGCCTCTTGCAGCGCCAGTCGGATCGTCTCATCTTCAACGTCGTCTCCAGTCTGAGCGACGATGGGCGATCCTTTGCCGTCGTGCGCGGCAAAGAATGCGTCGGCACAGAGCCGGATCGCCAGAAGATCAAACAGTGGGTCGCTCTTGATCGTTTGGTCGGACCAACTCGCTCGCCGGAAGTAGGAAGCCCACCCGAACAGTCCGCCGATCAGCCGGTAGAGATATGGATCCAGATCATCCGCGGGCAATTCGATGTCCGAGAGCACTTGCGCGACCGCCTCTTGGGGGCTGTTAGGAAGTGTCGCGACAAACTGCCGATACCCGATCAGGCCCGACCAGTCCGGAGCGCGGTCAACGATCGACGCCTCGTGCCACACGTTCCACAGGTTGAAGGATCGGTCGATCGGCCAGTTCGTCCCGCCTCCGTCGGCATAGACCGCGCAGTAGCGAGCGATCGAAGTCCTTAGGAAAAGCTCCCACTGCGTCCCGTCGGCGGCGTCATGCCGTTCGGCAAAGGTGGTGATGTGCGATGCCGGTCTCGATGCGGCGTAAGGGGTGGTCAGCGACTGCTGAATCGCTGCGGCATCTGCACCAAGCCGCCTCGCCGCCGGGCCGATATGCGAGGCGATCGACGGGTGCGAGCGAATCCGATCCTTGAAGTACCGCATCGGCGGCAACACCGACGCGCTCAGCGCATCATGGATGTCCCGCGCCGCCTCGCCGATCGGCCGGTGCGAGAAACCCAGGAACGGATTGACCGCCACATAATCCGTCAAGTCCCACAGCGGCGGAATGCGTTTCAACACCGACTGGATCGCCTGTTCCTGTGCCATTGTCGGCCGCGTTGTCGTCAGGTGAGGTGTGCTAAGCATGGATCTTCTCTCCCGTGGTTGAGAATCGCGTCCAGACGGTTCGCACGATTCGGTCGGCGACCGCACCGCAATAGAAGCCGTGCAGGGCGTGAACCCGCAGCGCCCGTCCGCGTGTGGATTGAGAAAGCACTGGCAAGAATGCGTGAACGACGATCGAGCCGGCCATCGCGATCACCACGCCGCTGGCCATCGCCCAGGTTAGGGGCGTAGTGATGTTCGGAGAGCCAGCAAAGACAGGAGCATAGAAGTCAATCGCGCCGCGATAGAGTGCTATCGCAATCAGGCTGGCGATGAGCGTCACGCCCAACGCGCCAAGTGCCCGCGCGATCGATACACGCCCCATCACGGTCGGCCAGACCTGTCCGATCGCAAGTGAGAGCACCGCAAGCAACGCCAGTTCGCCGGGATTGTGTAGTGCGTGCAGGCCAAACGCCCATGCCCACAGTGCCACCGATCCCCCGGCCAGGATTGAACCAACGCCCACCCAGCCCAGGTGCGTAGTGGGCGGTAGCCTGGAACTGCGGTTTGCCTCGGGCAATGTGCCGCTGGCCAGGAAACTCCACGCCTTGTAGCAGCCGTGCCCGATGATGTGCAGCAATGCCGCCGGGAAGCACGCCAGGCCGATCTGGATCATCATGAACCCCATCTGGCTGATGGTGGACCACGCCAGCGTGCGTTTGACGTTGGTTTGCGCCCAGAGTGAGAGCATCCCCAGGCTTGCCGTAAACGTCCCGACAATCACCAGCAACAACATCGCGGCGGGGGAGTATAGAAGGATCGGTGCGAACTTAAGCAGTACCGCGCCACCGGCGTTGATGATTCCCGCATGCATCAGCGCCGAGACCGGCGTTGGCGATTCCATCGTCTCGGGTAGCCAGCTATGGAACGGAAACTGTGCCGACTTGGTCAACGCCGCGATCACCACCATGATCGCAACGGCCTGCGTGGCGGCATCGGAGGCATCTGCAAGCCGCAGGAAGGTGTGAAGATCGGTCGTGCCGTACGCAAATGCGATCACACAGATCGCCGGGAGCAAAGCCATGTCTCCCAGTCGGCTGATGAGGAACTTTTTCCGTGCCGGCGGCCAGGCCTCGGCGCGGTGGGTGTAGTGAGTGAGCAATCGGTGCAAGGCGTACCCGGTCATCGTCCAGGCGGCCCACAGGAGGATCAGATTGCTGGAGAGCATCAGGACCATCGCACTGACGACCGCAATCGCGTGCCATGCCAGAAATCGGGTTTGTCCGATCTCGCCAAGGAGATAGTTCCGGGCAAATCGGAAGGTGACCGCTCCGACGATCGCCACGAGTGTCGCCAGCGTCGTGGTCAGGCGGTCCCATTGCAGGCCCGCCATATGAACCGCGTTTGGGTGGATGGATGTCCAAACAACCGCAGACCCGGCACCGGCGGCCAGTACCCACAGGCTTGCCTCAACCGCGCCCAGCGGTGTCGAATGTCTCCCACGGCTCATAATGCGACTCCAATATCGCGAATAAAAAAGCACGAATTACAGTTCTCATAATAATCCGCAATACCGGTCTGTCAAGTCGCCTGTTTTTATTGACGTGTGGGTCGCCAGCGAAACCCCGCGACGATTCTATCGCAGCCACGCATCCCGGTGCTCGGCGACAAACGCGTCATCGTGCAGATGCGGGTGCTGCGCATAGACCCGGTCGATCTCCGCCGACTGTCCGGGCGACAGCGATTCGCGCTCGTCCAGACACCATATCCCCTCCAGCAACCCCTGACGACGCAATACCTCATGCAACCCCGCGATACAGCCATGGAAATTGTTGGCGGCGTCGAAGAAGACGGCATTGCTGTCGGTGACTTCGATCGCCCGGGCAAGCATCTCTGCAGGCAGTGCTTCGCCCGATTTCACGACCGCCTGACACTCTGTCAGCAACTCGGCGGCGCGCTGGGTCCAGACGCTCCAGTGTCCCAGCAACCCGCCAACGATTCGCCGTTCGACGGTTTTGTCCCCCACACGGATGCGGTAGGGCGTGAGCAGATCCAGCAAGATGTTGTCGTCGTTGCCGGTATAGAGTGCGATATCCTCCCGACCACTCTCGGCCACCGCGCGAACCACATCCAGCGTGCGATAGCGATTAAACGGCGCGATCTTGATCGCAGTCACATTCTGGATTTCAGCAAAGCGTTTCCAGAACGTGTAAGCCAGCACCGGCCCGCCAACGACGGACTGGAGATAAAAGCCGACCAACGGAATCACCCCCGCGACTTGTCGGCAATGGTCGATCATCGCGTCTTCGGACTGCCCGCTCATCGCCGCCAGACTCAGCAATCCGGCGTGATAGCCCAGATCGCGCAGCATAGTTGCTTCTGCCACCGCCTGCGGGGTTTTTCCACAGACCCCGCCGATGCGCACCATGGGCTTCGATCGGCCTTGATCGGCGCGATCAAACTCCTCGCGCGCCAACTCGAGCACCGGGCGAAACAGCCCGATCGATGGCTCGCGGATCGCAAACTGCGTCGTATGCACGCCCACCGCGATTCCCCCCGCCCCGGCGGCGGCGTAGTAACGGGTGAGGGCACGCTGTCGGCGCTCATCCAACTTGCGATTGGCATCCAGCGCCAACGGTTGGGCCGGGATCACCACACCGGCATCGATTGATTGTTTGATTTGGGGATCGAGCATGATCAAAACTTCCCGTCGCGCGTCTCAAAGTGTGTCGGTTTGCCCAGCAGCGATCCGCCACCCTTGACCCACTCGGCGGTGGCGTCGATGAGGGTGCTGATCGAGACCGTCGGATACCCAAACAATCGGAACGACTTTTGGGCATTGGACAATATCGCATCCGGCGATTCGGTCCCGACAAAACTAACGCTGACCCCCATCGTCCGCGCCAACTGCTCGGCCACCCGACGAATGCTCAAAGTCTCTGGCCCGGCGATATTGATCACGCTCGCGGGCTTCGCGGCGATCGCCAGACTCGCGATCGCGACGGCATTGGCATCCTGTTGCCAGATCGCGTTAAACGCCCCCATCGTCGGGTCGATCGGCTGGCCAGCTTTCACCTTCTGCGCCAGATCGACGATCACCCCGTAGCGCAGTTCGGACGCGTAGTTGAGTCGCAGCAGCACGACCGACGGGCCGTCGTTTTGCCGGGCAAAATGCTCGAAGATCCGTTCTCGGCCGAGGCAACTCATGGCGTATTCACCGGTGGGGTTCGGTGTATCCGTTTCGATGCTCCCCCCGCGTACGACCGGGATCATCCCGTATACGTTCCCCGTGGAGAACGCCGCGATTCGGCTCCTGTCATAGTGACGACAGATCAACGATGGTAGATGCGTGTTCATCGCCCAGGTGAGGCTTTCGTTGCCGGTCGCGCCGAACTTCATGCCCGCCATATAGATGACGTTGGGGGCTTCGGGGAGCGTTGCGACAAAGGTCGGGTCCAACAGGTCGCCTTGAAGGGTGTGAATGCCCCATGTTTCGAGTTTCTCGCGATCGATCGGGTTGCTGAAACGCGACACCCCGATGACGCGGTCTTTTGCCCGGCCAATCTTTTCCAGCGCGCGGCTTGCCATCCGCGCCAATGTGATGCCCATCTTGCCCGCGACGCCAAGAACGACGATGTCGCCGGGCAGTTGCTTGAGTGCGCCCAGCACATAGTCGGTCGGCGTGCTCAGCGCGTCTTCGAGTTGTTCAATGGTTTGGATATTCATTTTGCATCAACCGTTTGCAGGTATTGCCCGTTCGATCTTCACTTTATCCGGGCGATCGGTCAATTTCGACGTTGCCACTGATCGGCATCTGACTAAGATCGCGACGGCACGAATTTTCAGGGTCTATCGAAGGGAATTAGCACGATGGCTGGAAGTAGATCGAACATGCCGGGTTTGCCCGAGTCTGTTCCGTATAAACGGTCGCACATTGATCCGTTGCTCAAGCCGGTGCAGGCGTTCATGGCCGCCGAATCGGCGGGCGGCATTTTGCTGCTGCTGGCGGCGGTGATCGCGATGGTCTGGGCCAATTCCCCCTGGGGCGACGCCTACTACGCCTTCTGGCACGCCAAGGCGGGCGTCGCTTTCGGAGATTATTCGTTCAAAATGTCGCTCGAGCACTGGGTCAACGATGGCTTGATGGTCATCTTTTTCCTCGTGGTCGGGCTCGAAATCAAACGTGAATTGATGACTGGCGAACTGGCATCAATGCGCAAAGCCAGTCTTCCGGTGGCGGCGGCGCTGGGGGGGATGATCGTCCCGGCATCAATCTATGCCCTGTTTAACGTCGGTGGGCCCGGGGCCGCTGGCTGGGGCATTCCGATGGCGACCGATATCGCGTTTGCCGTCGGCGTCGTCGCGCTGGTGGGTCGGTCCATCCCGATCGGGGTCAAGGTTTTCCTGCTGGCGATCGCGATCGTCGACGATCTGGGCGCGGTGCTGGTGATCGCGGTCTTTTACACCAGCAAGATCTCCGTTCCCGCGTTGGGCGTGGCGGCGTGTTTTCTGGCGGCGCTGGTGCTCCTGAACATCCTTCGCGTGCATCGACCCGCACCCTATCTGCTATTGGGCGTGGGCTTCTGGATCGCGACACTATTCAGCGGCATCCATGCGACTGTGGCGGGCGTGCTGCTGGCGTTCTGCATCCCCGCATCGCGACAAATTGAGGATTTGGGGTACATGGATTATGTCAGCCGAATGCTCAAGATCTTCGAGCGCGACGCGACGGCGGTGCCGGATGCGATCACCGAGGAGCAAAGTCACGTCCTCCACTCGATCCAGCACGCCACGCAAGCGGTGCAAACGCCATTGGCACGGGTCGAACACGCGTTACTAAAGATCGTCAGTTTTCTCATCGTCCCTATTTTCGCGCTGGCCAACGCCGGGGTCGATCTACGTCAAGGTGCGGGTGCGGCGATGGAAAGCCCGATCACCTGGGGTGTTGCACTCGGTCTGTTGTTGGGCAAGCCGATCGGCATCCTGCTGATGTCGTGGCTCGCGATCCAGTCCGGCCTCGCAAGCTTGCCCGCCGGGGGGACGTGGAAGCAGGTCGTTGGCGTGTCGTTACTGTGCGGGATCGGGTTCACGATGTCGTTGTTTGTCGCCAATCTGGCGTTTCCGGGGAGCACCGCGCTACTGGGGGAAACCAAGGTCGGCATCCTTGCCGGGTCGCTGCTGTCAGGTGTTATCGGGGCTTGGGTGATCGCAAGGGCAAGCAAACAAAAGGTTGTGGCCGAGTAATCAGATCGCAATTCCCAAATCAAAAATCGAAAACCCTCTCTATCCCTTAATCCCCGTCGTTGAAATCCCTTCGATGAACGTTCGTTGCGCCAGGAAAAAGAGCATCAGCACGGGCAAAATGACCATCACGCTGGCGGCCATCAGTTGAGGCCAGTTGGTCCCGCCGTGCTGGGATTGAAAGTTCTGTAATCCCAACGCCAGCGTAAATTGCTCCGGCCGCTGCAGATAGACCAGCGGACCCAGAAAATCGTTCCACACCCCCATGAAACTAAACAGCGCCACCACCACCAGTGCCGGCTTGGCCAGCGGCAGGATGACGCGGAAGAAGATGCCCAGTTCACTACACCCATCGATGCGGGCGGCCTCGGAAAGCTCTTCGGGGATGGTCATGAAAAATTGCCGCAGCAGGAAGATGTTAAACGCCGAGCCGAACCAGGCCGGTACCCACAGCGGCTTAAACGTGCCCAGCCACGGCTCGCCGGTGACATCTCCCATCCAGCGGAAGATCGCGAACAGCGACACCATCATCACCGGAAACGGGATCATCATCGTGCCAAGCATGATCGCAAACAGCACGCCGCGGCCTTTGAAGCGGATGCGGCTGAAACCATAGGCGACCAACGCACTGCTGATGACGGTTCCGCTGACCCCCAGCACCGCGACGATCAGCGTGTTGCGCGTCCAGAGCAGGAAGTCGGCCTTGGGGCTGAGCAGCACCTGGGCATAGGTTTGTGGACGCATCGGGTCGGGGATGAACTGTGGCGGAAACGCCATCGCGCTTTCGGGCGCTTTCAAGCTCGTGCCCAGCATCCATAGAAACGGCATCAGCGCCGCCGCGCCCAGGATCACCAGAACGACATGGATCAACCAGTTGGATCGGTTTCTGTGCATCGGTCTATTTGCCTTGATAATGCACCCATCGTTTGCTCGACCAGAACGCCACGCCGGTGAGCGTCAACACGATCAGCAATTGCACCCACGCCAGCGCACTGGCGTAGCCCATGTTGAGGAACGTGAATGCGTGGTCGTAGAGGTACATGGTGTAGAAATACGTCGCCCGCGCCGGCCCGCCGCCGGTCATGATGAACGGGGCACCGAATACTTGCAGCGAGCCGATGATCGCGATGATCAGGTTGAAGAAGATCACCGGGCTCAGCACCGGCAAGGTGACGTGGATGAGTTGCCCGAACCGGCTGGCCCCGTCGATCTCCGCCGCCTCGTACAGGTCGCGCGGGACATCTTGCAGACCGGCCAGGAAGATCACCACCGTGTTGCCGACGCCCCAGAAGCTCATCAGGATCAACGCGGGCATCGCCCAGGTGGGGTCGGTCAGCCAACCCGGTGGTTCGTCGATGCCCAGGGCGCGAAGCGTGATGTTGATCAATCCCAGCTTGCTGTTGAAAAGCCACAGCCACAGCATCGCCGACGCCACCAGCGGCACCAGTGAAGGCAGATACAAGATCGTGCGATAGATGCTCACGCCGCGGACGTTGCTGTTTAGTAACAGTGCGCCCGAGAGCGCGATCAACAGTCCGACCGGCAGTGCGACCGACGCGTAATAGCCGGTCTTGCGAAGCGACAGCCAGAAGATCGGGTCATTCCACAGTTGCCGATAGTTATCCAACCCGACAAATGCCGGCGGTTGCAAGAGCGAATAGTCACACAGGCTGTAATAGAAGCTCAACCCCGCCGGGATCAGTGTGAAGGCAAGAAACCCCACCAGCCACGGCGAGATAAATGCCAGTCCTTTGATCAGCGTGCGTCGTTCGCCTTGCATCATGGTTCCACCCCGTTTCCGCGCAGTCGCTGCCGGGCGTTGAACCGATCTAGCTTCTCCTGAAGTCGCTCCTGCGCCGCCGCCAGTCCGGTGGCTGGGTCGATCTGCAACATCACGATCTGCTGAATCAGTGTCGTGATTTCCTCCCCCATGACCCCGTTGATCGGCACCTTGTAGACACCCTGTGCATTGGGGCTGCGAGCCAGATCCTCGAAGACGCGGATGTAGGGATTGGGGTGATGATCCATAAACTCGTCGCTGACGTTCACCAACGCCGAGTTCTTGCAGTGCGACATGTTCAATTGCTCGTGAATGTCCTGCCGCTGGACATAGGCGATGAACTCAAACGCTTCGCGCTTGTTCTTCGCACCGCGAGGGATCGCCAGTGCGTCGAACGGGCAGTAGGTCACATTGCCGCGATCCGCGCGGTCGGTGGGGAACGGGATCACCGCCCATTCATACTTGGGCAAACGCTCAGCGAGCGGTCGCGCGCGTTCGATGTCGATCGGCTCGGTCGCGCCAGACATCGTCGGCTTTAGCTTGCGAATGTAGTTCGCCATCCACGGGCCCTGTTGCACCATCACCACCGAACCGGCAAGAAACGCATTCTGCGGTGAATCGAAGTTTCCCAACCCGCTTCTAAAATCCGTCACGGCATCCTTGCCCAGCCGCTTGGAATACGATTGCACCCACTCAAAGGCCCGGATGTTTTCCGGCGTGGTGAAGGTGAACTTACCGGTCGATTCATCGTACATTCGTCCGCCAAACCAGAACGGCGTGTGCGTGATGTACCAGCCGGGCTCGTTGGGCAGATATCCCGAGCGGATAATCCGGCCGCTATCGTCTTTGACGGTCAATGCCTTGTCCCAGGCGTCCAGTTCATCGATGGTGCGGGGATAGACATCCGGATCCAAACCGGCCGCGCGGAGCGCATCGGCATTTTCGCGCACCAGGCGCGTATTGATGTGCAGCGCCACCGCCGCCGGCGTGCTGATCAACGCGACCAGCTTCCCGTCGATGACGCAGTTGTCCCAATAGACCTTCTTATATTGCTCCTGCTTGATCCCAAACTCCGCCGCCAGTTCATCCAGCGGCTCCAGCGCATCCAACGCCGCCAGTTGCGGGATCGCGTTATCCCAAATCCCCGTAATATCCGGCGGCACCCCGGCGGCGGTCGCGATCAGCGTCTTCTGCGAAATCTGACTCGTGCTCACACAGCGGACGAAGATTTTCTTTTCCTTGCCGACCGTGCGATTGAACTGATCGACGATATCCCGAAGCTGCTGCCCTTCCTGTCCGGTCCACTTTTCCCAGTAATCGACGATGACAACATCATCCGGCAACTGCGTGTCCCTGCCCCCTTGCCGCGGGCCAAATACCAGCAGCCCGATCGCCACCGTGCCCATCAGGATCAGGACGAGATTTCGCAAGACCGACTTCAGTGCCCGCATACACCGCCTTTTCGCTGCGACAGATTATCACCCGATCCGCGCATGTCGATAGGCGGATTCGCCAAAGTAGGGGCAGCTTCAGCCGCCGGTCATTTGGGATTGCG
>JBGSMH010000648.1:0-5118 GCA_041740275.1 Phycisphaerae bacterium | reverse complement strand
GCGGGCGGATATACTCGCGCGGCATGCCGGGTGGGGACACAACCGACGCAGACCTCATCGCCCGCATCAACGCGGGCGACGCGGCGGCGTTTGAGACGCTTTATTTCAGGTATCGCGACTGGGTCGTGCAACTTGCTCGGCGGTTTACTGGGGATGATGCCGATGCACTGGATGTCATGCAGGAGACGTTCGCCTACCTGTATCGCAAGTTTCCGCACTTTGTATTGACCGCCCGGATGACCACATTTCTGTGGCCGGTGGTGCGGAACCTGTCTTTGCAGGCCCGGCGAAACAGGCGGATGTCGCTGGCGATTGATGAAAAGACGCTCGACCTGCCCGATCCATCGCAGACCGCCAACCCGGACGATCTGCTCTCGGTGCTGGCGTCGCTGTCGCACGAGCATCGGCAGGTGATCTTGATGCGGTTCGTCGATGACCTATCGACCGACGAGATCGCCCAGTTGCTGTCGATCCCGCCCGGCACGGTCAAATCCCGACTCCACCACGCGATCGGGCAACTTCGCCTAAACCCCTCGGTGCGGCGATACTTCGATCAGGACTAAGCGGCTCAGGTGTGATAGTCGGCGTTGATGGTGACGTATTCCTTGCTGAAGTCGCAGGTCCAGACGGTCGCCTCGCCCATCCCGCCGCCGCAATGCAGGTCGGCGATCACTTCCTTGGCTTGTAATGATTTGGAAACGCCAGCGGCATCAAATGCAAGCGGTTTGCCGTTGCGATAGACGACCACGCCTTGCAGCGTCAGTTTGGCGCGATCGGGATTGAACCGCGCCCCGCACATCCCCGCGGCGCTGACGATGCGGCCCCAGTTCGGGTCATTGCCGTGAATCGCGCACTTGACCAGCGCACTGTCGGCGATCGCCCGCGCCATCTTCCGCGCATCGGCATCCGTTGCAGCAGCGCGGACGCGCACCGTAAAGATCTTCGTCGCCCCCTCCCCGTCGGCGGCGATCTGACGCGATAGACTCGTCGTCACCTCATTCAACGCTTGCTGAAACTTGCTCACACCCGCCCCGCGTTTGACCAGTGCCCCGCTCATCCCGCTGGCGAGGATGCAGGCGGTGTCGTTGGTGCTCATGTGGTTATCGATCGTCACGCAGTTGAAGCTCCGCTCAACCGCCGCCGACAGCATCTGGCGCAACAGGGTCGTGGGCACATCCGCATCGGTCAGCAGATACGACAACATCGTCGCCTGCGGGCTGTTGAGATTCGCGACACGCATGTTCGGCCCGATCATCCCGGCACCTTTGCAGATTCCGGTGAGGTTGACGGTCTTGCCGTTGATCTTGAACCGTGCCGAGGCGAACTTGCGGACGGTGTCGGTGGTGAGAATCGCGTCCGTGAAAGCCAGGGCGTGTTCTTCACTTCGCCCCAGATCCGCCGCCGCGGCGCGGATGCCGGCGCAGACCTGATCCATCGGCAACAGATGCCCGATGATGCCCGTGGATGAGGGTAAAAAAAGCTCGGTATCGGCAAAGCACAACTGCCCCGCCAGCGCGCACATGCGTTTGGCGTCGGCGACGCCCTGCTTGCCGGTACAGGCGTTGGCGTTTCCGGAATTGAGCACCACGCCTTTGAGCACGCCCATTTTCACATGACGACGCCCTACCGCGATCGGTGCGGCAAAGACCTTGTTGGTCGTAAACGCCGCCGCCGCCGTCGCGAAATACTCGGCGACCAGCAACCCGACGTCGTTCTTCCCCGACCGCTTGATCCCCGCGGCCACGCCTTGAGCAACAAATCCTTTGGGTGTCAACAAATGCATGTGCGTCCTTCGTTTGCTTTCAAAGCGTCGGATGATAGCGGTGAAGCCACACGGTTGTAAGAGATCGGGTTTGGAGCATTTTCCGTTCTGTCGGCGTGGGAAACGTTTCTTGCCCCACAGGCGGCAACTGGCGATACTTCGCGGACGTGTCGCGCGATGACGGATTGGCATCTTCGCCCTGGTTCAGCCGGATCTACCGACGGCTGCCCAACGGCATGCGTCGGGTCAGTTGGCTGTTTGGCGGGTGGTCGTTCCTGGTGATGGTTTTTCTGTACGTCCCGATCCTGATCCTGATCACCTGGAGCTTCAACAGCGCGAACTATTCGACCAAATGGGAGGGTTTCACCCTCAAGTGGTACGACGCATTTTATTCCCGCTGTATGCTCGATCTGCAAAGCTGGATCGGAGACGAGCCCGGCGGGCTGTGGAAACCGCTTTCAGACTTCGTCGGTTGGGCCGGCGCGGATCGGGCACCAGAAGCGTTGGATCCCAAAATCATCCCGCGACGCGTACAAGGACCGATCCCGACGTTTGTGACCGCATTGACCAACAGCCTGATCATCGGGGTGATTTCGACGATCGGAGCGGTAGCGCTGGGGACGGTCAGCGCGTGGCTGACATTCAAGTACAAATTTCCACTGCGCAACGCGCTGAACACGTTCGTGGCGGTGCCGATGATCGTGCCGGAGATCATCATGGGCGTCAGTCTGCTCAGTTTTTTCGCGATTTCGTTCGGCGTGCTTGAATCAATGGGTTTCACGCCGGGACTGGGCTATGCCACAGTGCTGATCGCCCACATCACATTCTCGTTTCCGTATGTGATGATCACGATCCAGGCCCGGTTGGCAGGGATCGACCCGGCGCTGGAAGAGGCGGCGATGGATTTGGGGGCAACGCCCACCCGCGCGTTTCGCAAAGTGATCATCCCCTACCTGCTGCCGGCGATTATTTCCGGGGCGCTGATGGCGTTTACGTTGTCGCTGGATGATTTTATCGTCACTTACTTCACCTACAGCAGTGCGTCGATGACATTGCCGATCGCGATCTATGGCGGGATCAAAGGCCCGCCCGCGATGCTGCATGTGGTATCGACCATTATGATCGTCATCACCGTATTGATGGTGCTGCTGGCAGAAGGAATCAAGTGGTTTAGCCGTGCGTAATAATGGGATCGAAATCGAAAGAACCTAACCCTTTACGGAGGTCTGCTATGAATTGGTTGAAAAAGTTTGTCGCCGCGACGGTCGCGGCAGTGTCGTTGGGCAGCGTTGCCCCGGCACAGGCTGAAGAACTGAACCTGTTCGCCTGGTCGGAATACATCCCGCAAACCGTGCTAGACGCATTCAAAAAAGAGACCGGCATCACCGTCAACTATGAAGCGTTTGCCAGCAACGAAGAGATGGTCGCCAAACTGCTGGCCGGGGCGTCGAAGTATGACCTGATCCAGCCATCGGAGTACATCGTCGAGGCACTGACCAAAGCCAAGAAACTGACCGAACTGGATCACGCCAAACTCCCCAATCTAAAGAATATTGATCCGAAGATGACGAAGCTGGCGTATGACCCGGGGCTGAAATACTCCGTGCCGTGGATGACCGGCGCGGTCGGGATTGCCTACAACAAGGAAAAGATCAAGGAGCCGATCAAGGGCTTCAAGGACATCTTCAACGGCAAGCACACCGGGCGGATCGTGGTCGTCGATGACGCGCGCGAAATCCTCTCGTGGGTGCTGGCGACGCAGGGCAAGGACATCAACACGATCAACAAGGAAGTGATTGACGGGGCTCGGCCGATGATGGGCGAATGGTTGAAACAGGTGAAGTTGTACGATTCGGACAGCCCCAAGGACGCGCTGATGAACGGCGATGTCGATATCGGGATTGTCTGGTCCGGCGAAGGTGCGACGCTTTTGAAGGAACACCCGGATAAGTTTGCCTGGGTGCTTCCCAGCGAGGGCACGCACATGTTCATCGACAACCTCTCGATCCCCGCCGACGCCAAGAATAAGGAGGCGGCGTACAAGTTCATCAACTTCATCCTGCGGCCTGAGATCAGCAAGATGATCAGCGATGATTTCCCCTACACCAACCCGAATCTGGAAGCGCGTAAGCTGCTGGACGACGACGCCAAGAAGAACGCCGCCAGCTACCCACCGGCGGATGTGAAGCTGGATATCTTCCGCGATATCGGCGAGGTGTCGTCGCTGATCGATGAGCTGTATACGAGCCTGAAGACCAAGTAACCCATTTGCTCCCTCTCCCATGTCGAATGGGAGAGGGAGCGACGATTCTGGTTCACTAAAATTGAAATGACGAGTGTTGATGACGATTTCGATCACCCCACACTCGGCCGACGGCCGAGGCTGATGGCGTGGTTGCTGCTCATGCCGCTGCTGGGATGGTTGGTGCTATTTGTGCTGGCACCGACGCTGATCATGCTGTTGATCAGTTTCGGACAAAAAGCGCCGCTGGGACAGGTTACGTTTACGACAACTGATGCCAATGGAAACCCGCAGTGGGTGGATATGACGCAGAACTACGCCCGCGTCCTCACCGCCGATCAGGTAAAGCCGGTGGTGTTGTCGTTGCTCCCGGCGATTGTGGTCGCCTTAGGTGCGTGGCGGGTGACGAAGCTGGATCGGTTTCGTTATTCGTCGATAGGCGGGATGGGGACAACGGTCATCTTTTCGGCCGGTTTACTGGGGTATTATCTGTGCATCAACTGGCTGGTGATGGACTGGACGGGGTCGGCGGTTGTCGAAGGGTGGATCAACCGATGGTGGCCATCCGGCAACACGATCGGGACCGTTGATTCGCTCAAGGTGATGGTCATTTCCATCAACTACGCCGCCATCGCGACGTTCATCTGTGTGGTGGGCGGGTATCCGGTGGCGTACTTCATCGGTAAAGCCCCCGCTCGCTGGCGAAACCTGCTGCTGATGATGGTGATGATCCCGTTCTGGACCAACTTTCTGGTCCGCACCTATGCCTGGGTGACGATCCTGCGAAGCGAAGGCGTGCTTAACAGTCTGCTGATCAATCTGGGCATCATCGCAACGCCGCTGGATCTGTACCCATCGTCGCTGGCGGTGATGATCGGGCTGGTCTACACCTACCTGCCTTTTATGATTTTGCCGATTTACGGGAGCGTCGAACGACTGGACAATGCGGTGGTGGAAGCGGCGCTGGATTTGGGTGCTTCGCCTGTGCGGGCGTTTCAGAGCGTGATCATGCCGCTGACCCGGCCGGGCGTGGTCGCTGGCGTTTTGCTGGTTTGTGTCCCGGCGGTTGGGATGTTCGCGGTCAACGACATCCTCGGCGGGCGACGCGAAATCC
>JBGSMH010000647.1:0-1770 GCA_041740275.1 Phycisphaerae bacterium | reverse complement strand
GCGGCGAGAAGAGCCAGAGCATCTGAGGCGAAGCATTTCGCGACGCCAGCGGCGATTCGTAAGTGTCATTGGGCATCGGACTCATTGTAAAGACGCAACGCGGTTCGGCTACTGCCAGACCGCAAAAGCGGGTCGCCAACCGTTTTTGGACGATTTACGGACGTTCAACCGATACTTCACAGGATGTACCGCGCGCTAATCCGATCCGTCGTAACGCTGTCGCTGAGCCTGGGGCTGGCGATTGGGGGCTGGTGGTGGTGGCACGCGCGCTCGGATGAGGCCCAGATCGCCCAACTGGAGGCGATGAACCGGCAGTTGGAAGTGCAGAAACAGCAGTTGGAGCAGGTCGTCACGCGATTGGGCGAGGGCAAGCGGGTGGCCGACATTCTGGTCACCGACCGCACCCAGTCGGCAAGCGGTGCGGTGACGACATCGCTGATGTTCGTTGAGTACGATCGCGCCGGCGCCCCGATGCCTCCAAGACAGTTCCAGATCGCCGGGGAAATCGCACACGTCGATGCGATGGTCATCGAGTTTTCACGAGATCAGGTGGTCAAAAACGATCCTTTGCGCGGGCATTCGATCGCGCTGTTTACCCGCATCTTCGGAGAGCACGACGCCCCGTCCAGCGCCGAGCGGATCGACACGCCGGGCAAAATTCCCGCGTTCTATCAATCGACCGACCCGACCCTGGCGAACTTTGAACAACGGCTATGGGGTACGTTCTGGCGATTGGAAAGCGATGAGTCGCTCCGCAAGGAGATGGGTGTGAAAGTCGCGATCGGCAAAGGCGTCTGGGGCCCGTTCGCGCCCGATACGCTCTACACGATCACGCTCACACCCGATGGCAATCTGTCGCGCACCAGCGAGCCGATCCGCGGGGTTTATCAGCAGTACATCCAGGCGTTGAAACAGAAACTGGCGACGACGGATCAGAACTGATTTGCGGTCAGAATCGCCAGCGACTCATCTCGCACCGACTCGGGCGCGCCGGATTGAATCGCGGCCCGCAGTTTCTGCATCGCGACACCGATAGCCGGATCAAACTCGCATCGTTTACTTGCCGCAGACAGGGCACGGAGGTGTTCGAGCGGATTGGGGTTGCTCATGTAATCGGCTGTAAACCAGTCGGGTTTTTCGCTGATTTCCTTGGCGGTCATCTCGATCGCTTGAGCAAGCGGTACCGACCAGGCGCGGTTGAACTGGGCATCGGTCGCGAACCGGACCAGATCCAGACAGCCGTGCCGGTAGCGGGGATGGCTGCCGGTGAGCGTGCAGGCGAGGTCGGCATCAAAATCGGGCACCTGTAGCGCCCGCTCAATCGAGAATGCACGACACTCGGCATCAGACGTGTCAGGCAATGCCGCGACGAAGACCCACAGGGGCGTGGTGGGGCTCATCTGGGCATAGTCTTCGCGCAGTGCGTCGATGGGTGTTCGGTTGCGTTTTCGTTCCCATTCGGCTTCTCGCTCATAATCCGCCTGTGCGGAGCGGGCGGCGTTTTCGGCCGATTGTTTGAGATAGAGTCCCAGTCCATACACGCCGCCGATCCATCCGCCCGCCGCCACGATCGCCAGGCCCCAGCCGAGGATCAGCGGAAGGTTTGACGTACGCGTCGTTTCGACCGGCGTCCACGCACAGGCGATCAGCAGTCCACACATCACCAGCGGCGCGATCAGCCCCCCGCCGATCCCCGCCGGTACAACCCACGCGCCCATGCGCTCACACCAGGCGATCAGCATGCCCGCGTGCGCCAGGCCGATCCCGAAG
>JBGSMH010000646.1:0-2207 GCA_041740275.1 Phycisphaerae bacterium | reverse complement strand
GTCCCCGAACCCACCACCCTGGGCCTGCTCGGCTTGGGTGCGTTGGCGATGGGTCGTCGTCGTCGCTGATCGTTCCTAGTTAGCCGTTCAAAACGTTAAAACTTACCGAAGCCGCCAAGTTTGTTCTTGGCGGCTTCTTTTTTGTGGGGGTGCGACGATTTTTCCGGTGCGGCGTGTTGTCGCAGTTCCATCGACCGGGGTTCGCAAATCGCCAAAAACGCCTGAAATTACGGGACCAATCCGGACTTTTCGTTCGGCCAGTCGCGTCTGCGAAAAGGGTGTCGAAGGAAACAATTCTATTTGATCGATGCCCTCGCCAACGGCAGAATCGTTCTGACAATCGGGATAGCTCGTTTTTGGCGGACGCCGTCAATCCGGACCCGTCCCGATGCGCCTCAGGCGATCCTGTGGCGCAATGCCTCAAACCATGGAACGCAAAGGAGAAAAGCATGCGCTACTCGATTTTCGTCGCGATACTCGCGACTGCAACCAGTGCCAACGCGGCACTGTTGATCTCGGATAATTTTGACTACCCTAATGGCAATTTGGTGGGCAATGACCCGGCGGTCGGTGGGGCGTGGGTGGCGCACAGCGGTGCTGGAGCGAATGCAATCCAGATGAGTGGCGGAAAAGTGTCAGTCGTCCAAGGAGCAAGCTCGCGGGAGGACGTCAATTCCACGCTGGAAGGCAACATTTCACTGGAAGCGGGCGGAAAACTGTATGCATCGTTTGACCTGACAATCGCTGACCCGGGTGCCACGATCGGCAATACCTATTTCGCCCATCATTACGATGGCAATAATCATTTTGCGGAAGTGTCGGTCACAGCCCCGTCCACCAGTGGCTATCGATTGGCGCTAAGTAACGACGGTTTCATCACCGAAGGCGATGGCGAGGTGTTCACGGGTGATTTGGCATTTGGGACGACATACAAAGTGGTGACCCGCTATGTCTACGATACCGGCGTCAGTACCATTTGGGTTAATCCCTTGACCGAAGGCAGCACGTCATTTAGTTCAGGTGATCCAGAGATCGGACACGCCGCCTCGAGCTATGCATTTCGTCAGGCGAGTGGCAACACGACCCAGGTCATCGACAACCTCCGCGTCGGCACGACCTTTGGCGACGTTGTTCCCGAACCGACCAGTCTCGGATTGCTCGGCCTGGGCACACTATTGCTCGGTCGACGACGACGATAGTCCTGGGTTTTGCTGGCCAGACTAGATCAAACCATCAGCCCATAGCTGATCAACGCGGCACTGCACGCGATCGAGACCGTGCCCAGCAGGATTGCGCGCGGGAGTTGCTCTCGGTCCATCGCGCGCCCGATCAGCATGCGCATCGCCAATAGCCCGAATAACGCGAGAAAAATGCTCAGGTACAATGCGGTTTGAAACCCCTTGTCTTCCATCGAGGCCGCCAATTGCGCTTGTCTCTGGGCGACCCACGCCAAAACCGGCGACAACACCCAGCAGACCGGGAGCATCGTCCCCCAAAACACCTCGCCCCAATCACGTTCGACAATAACCATATCCTGTCTCCTCAAAACAACTTATCGGCCAAATCATAGCCCGACTAAACAACACTTCGTAGCGCAATCCACATCCAAGCCTAATATTTAACAAACCGTTTGTTCGATGTTTGGTCGGGTTAATGTATCCGTTAATCCGAATAAACGGATGGACAACGCTTCGTCTGCGCGTTACCTTCACTTTGAGGGCATTTCGCCCGATCAAGACCTATGGCCAAACGAAAACCGTTTCTGCAGCTTGCTTCTGAGCGCGTCGTCGTCCTCGACGGGGCGATGGGATCCAATCTTCAACTGCGCACCTTTGATCTTCAGCGCGATTGGATGGGCCAGGAAAACATCTCCGAAGTCCTCAATTTCACCCGGCCGGAGGTGATTCAGGAGATCCACGAGGCGTTTCTGAACGTCGGTTGCGATGCGGTCGAAACCAATACGTTCGGCGCGAACCAGATCGTGCTGGCCGAAGCGGATATGGCAGAGCGTGTCTACGAGAACAATCGCGTCGCCGCCGAGATCGCCCGGCGGGCGTGCATGAAGTTTGAAACGCCCAATAAGCCCAAATATGTCATCGGTGCCGCCGGGGGTGGCACCAAATTGCTGACCCTGGGCATGACGACTGGGACACCGCCGAGGAGAGCTATTACGTCCAATTCAAAGGCCTGATCGAAGGCGGCGCGGA
>JBGSMH010000645.1:0-5447 GCA_041740275.1 Phycisphaerae bacterium | reverse complement strand
AGGTGCCGACGATCCCAACGGCGAATGCTGCCAGTTCGGCAGTGCTGAAAAACAACGTTGTCATCGGCAGTGTCAACGCCAACAAACGCCACTGGTTCAAGGCGGCAGAGTGCCTGGCCCGCGCGGACCGCTCATGGCTAGGGCGTCTGGTCACTAAGCGAGTGCGACCGGCGGACTTTGCGACGGCACTCGGGCGACACTCGGACGATATCAAGGCGGTCATTCAGTTTTCCCCGGTGTGAGCAAACCTGCCGACCGGGGTCAATCGCGTTCAAGAGAGTCCTGATCGCAAAGCACGTTCCCAATCGGAAACAAAGCAGACCGGTCGCAAAGGGAACCCGCGCCAAGACGACTTTGAAGAACATGGTAGTCGGTACGACGGCGCTGTGCCGAGCATCAGTACGCAATCAACCCCATGTGCCAGCGTCCAACGCCCGTCCGTTGCGCCGCCGCCGACGAAGTATCAGAACACCTGCGCTTAGGAGCAATGTTCCGGTGCCAGGCTCGGGCACCAGCGATTGGCTGAAGAGCCAGTCATATACCTGGATATTATTGGGGCCAGAGTACAGTTCCATGTAGAAGTGGTGCCATTCTGCATGGCCGAGATTGGGCACCCGGTTATAGATCGGATTTCCGCCGGCGGCGCGGATCGCGTCGATCATCTCGTCGCTGCCTGAGACTGGAACGGCATCATCCAATGCGCCATGCCACGCCCAAACGCCACGGTCGGCCAGCTTATATGCCTGATCGACATTCCCACCACCAGACAAGGGCATCGCCGCTGCAAAAGTGTTCGGGAAGCGCTCGATCGCGTCAAACGCGCCATATCCACCCATCGACATGCCCGTCACATAGACGCGCCTCGTGTCGTCCTGTGCGTAGTTGGACTGAACCTGGCCCAGTATATTCATTGCCATCTGCATCGACTTGCTGATCGCCGGTTGCTGATTGTTGTGGTAGGCACCGGTCGTCCAGTCGATATCCACCCATTGTTGGTTCCAGTAAACCTGGGGGGCAATCACGATCGCCTGGTGATTGCCGCTTTGGGTCTTATCCAGCAGGCTGCCAGGCACCTTGATGTAATTCAGTTGGTCGACATTGTTATCCCCACGCTCACCGGCCCCATGCATATACAGGATGATCGGAATGCTGCCACTCGGTGCCGAACTGAAACTATCCGGCAGGAAAACGTGGTAGGGCATCGTGCCCAGAATCGGATCGGTATAGGTGAAGGTCAGATCCTGTGCAGCCGAAGCTGTCGTGGCGAACAGGGCTCCGGCAAACGTTGTCGTGAGGATTCGAGCGGTGTGCGTCATGGCGGTTCCTGAAGCGGTCGATCGCGAGATTGTTCCAAATGATGTCACAACCCGGCAATGGCGGCCGAATCGGGCTTTCTCCAGATCGAATCCTACACTCGGCTGGGTCAAAAGCAAGAAAAATCCCATTTTTGATCTATAATTATTCTACATCAGATCATAATAAATCAAAACTGTGATCATCAAGGCGGAAGTCCAAGAGCGAGGAGTGCGTGATGGCGCGGCAACGATACCGCTCAGTCACCAATTTCTGTCATGAATTGGGTCAAATATCCGCTTTGGGCGAATGTTGTGGGTCTTTTTGTTTGTGTGACTGGCTGGCTGTGGTAGATTGATGGAGTAATGGAAGTTCAGAGTCCCAGCAGTCGTGAGGTGTTGCCGGCAGATTCATCGAGTCTTGCGATCAGGAATGAGTCCCCGCGCGCCCGGGCGCTACGGGCGCTGCATGGATGGATCAAAAGTGGCGTTTTGCGCGCCGGCGATGTCCTGCCCCCCGAACGTGACATCTCATCGCGACTCGGAATCGGCTTGGGAACGGTTCAGCGTGCCATCCGAATGATGGAAGTCGAAGGCTTGATCATCCGGCGTACCGGGCGAACCCGAACGGTCGCAGGACACGCAGACCGTCCCGAGGGCGTGCTCGTCAATTCGGTGATCGTGATCGCTGAAGCAATGGACATTCAGTCCGATCTGCCGGTCTACGGCTGGGGCGGGTATGTGGGTGCCGGTGCGGTCCGTGCACTAGGCGAAGAAGGCCTTCACGCGATGCTCGTTTCGCCACAACGCCTCGACTCAGAATCCCTGTCAAAATTGCTGGCCGGCAATCCCCGCGGGCTGATTGTGCCCGAGATCGATATACCCACCGCCAATACGCGGCGATGGCTCGAACTGGCGGCAGAGTCCAGAACGGTCGCCGTTGTCTTCGGCGACGAGGTCGGGAGCGAGGTATTTGATCGCGTGGTACCCGATCATGCCACCGGGGCCTATGAACTGACAAAGTGGCTGCTGCAACAAGGCCGACGCGCGATTCGCCAGTTCTGGACCAATGGTCCGCCAACCCGCTGGGCGCAAGAGCGGCGCGCGGGATACAAGCGGGCGATGAAAGAAGCCGGGCTGGAACCGCTGGAAGAGATTTGTCGAACCCAGGGCGAATATCCGACACTCGATGGTCCGGGTGTGTTCGCCGCCGAAGCCGAGGCAACCGCCGGGACGTTGATCCCGTACGTGATTGGCGGGAAGCCAACCGACGCGATCATGGTCGATACCGATGGTCATGTCGCGATGATTGCGTCGGCGATGTCGAAGTTGGGCAAGGTGCCGAATAAGGACATCTGGCTGGTGGGTTACGACGATTACTGGGATCAGTCTCCGACGGCAGAGTTTAACGCGACGCCGCCGCTTGCCAGTGTAGACAAGCGCAACTTTGAGTGCGGCCGCGCGATGTCGATGCTCCTGCACGAGCGCCTGGAAGGGAAACTGCCGCCCGAACCTCAGGTCCGGCTGATCAAGTCGACGCTGTCGATCCGCGATCCCAAATCAATTCGCAGTGCGAAGTGATGCCTTGGCTTCAGAATATCCGGTTCTGCTGCCCTACTCGGAATGTTGACAGTGAGAGCCCAGCACGATCACCCTTGCAGGCTAATACTTGCTTCCATGCGTGAGCTGGGGCCGGGGATGTCCAGGCCGCGGGCGACGACGGTGGCTTTGCTTTGGGCGAGTTGTTGCAGCAGCATCGACCAGGTTTCGCGCTGGTACTTGAGGATGCCGATGGCCTCATCGACAAAGCTGGGGTCGCGGTGCAGGTTGGCGTCGACGAGTTTGCGGTAGACGAAGTTATAGAGTGCCGCCAGCTTGCCGCACAGGTCGGGGGCCAGGTCGTGTTTCAGCCCGCATTGCAGTTCGAGGATGATTTTCTGGCTTTTGCCGAGCAGTTCGTAGCTTTGCTCAAACTTGCTCTCTCCCATCGCCGCCCGGGCTTGGTCGGCAAAACGGATCGCGCCATCGTAGAGCATCAGTTGCAGCTGCTCTGGTGTGGCGGTCAGAACCTTGGTTCGCAGGTAATTTTGTGCAGGATTTGCGGCCATAGCGATCGGGTAAACGAGAGAATCGACCCAAAACGTTATCGGCAATTGGGGTGGCGCATATTGAGGTTTGGTGCGTTTATCTGGTCCGATTTGGCTTATCGGACGCGATCAAGCCTCGCTAAAACGAAAAACAACGCTTGATTGTGATATGTTTCACAATCCAAGTGCGACAATTCGCCACTTGAAACCGATGGGCAGGCGGGGGAATATAGAGGTGCTACGATTCCTGCGGAGGAATTGCTGACCGAAGCGAACCAGGCGGGTCGTCGGTCGGCAACACATATCGGACCTGCCCGAAAAGCTATGGCATTGACCAACTCCCTGCCACGCATCGAAGAACACCGTGTGACGGTGAACTTTGAATGTCCCCACTGCCGATCAAAAGGCTCGGGTACAGCGTATGACTTGCGCGAGACGATTCGTGTGTCGAGTCGCGTGCCGCGTTGGGGGTGGCACAGTCACTGGGTTCGCTGTGCCAAATGCAAAGCCGAATTGCACGCCGACTGCGCCGCAGAGGATTTTGTCGGGGCCTCACCATCCATCGTCAATCAGCACGTTCGAACCTACGTCACCTTCCCGCGTCGCGTATTGGCGGCGGCGAGCCTGATCCTGTGCTGGACGCCGGTTGTGGGTGTGGTTTTGGCGCTGGTTTCACTGGGTACAAACCTCAAAACGCGTAGCTGGCCGCGATGGGTGAGCATCATCGCGATCGTGCTGGCGGTGGGGGCGAATGTGATGATGTTTGTCACGGTCCTTCGCGCCAACGCCGCCGCCGCGACACCGTCGGTTGCCGACAATCACTACGTCAGCACGGTCGTCGAACCCTCCTGATTCAAACGATCTGACAGCGAGGGCAATAGTGCGTCGAGCGCCCGCCGAGCACGATCCGCACGATCTCGGTTTTACACACGCAACACGGCTCGCCCTCCCGATCGTAGACGCGGTGGCTCAATTGAAACGTCCCGCGTTCGCCAGCCGCATTTACATAGTCGCGGATCGTGCTGCCCCCGGCCTCGATCGCGCGTCGAAGCACCCGTTTGATCGCCCGATTAAGCGACGCGATCTGGTCAATAGACAGGTCACAGGCCCGGGTGATCGGGGCGATCCTGGCGACATGGAGTGCCTCATCCGCGTAGATGTTGCCAATCCCGGCGATCAAGGTTTGATCCAATAACGCGGTCTTGATCGCCCGGGTGGTGCCAGATAGCCGTTTCTGAAGCTGCTGCGGCCGAAGTGACAGCGGTTCGGGTCCGAGATGTTCGTGATCCGACGACCCCATCCAGACGATTTGCCCAAACCGCCGCGGATCGACGAATCGGATTTCCCGGCGGTCATCGAGTTGTAAGATCAGGTGGGTGTGGGGTTTAAGTGCGGTTTTGGCTTGGACACAGGTGAGTTGTCCGGTCATGCCCAGATGGATGTAGAAGCGGTTTTGGTCGTCGAGTTGGAAGACAATCCGCTTGGCCCGCCGCTGGATGTTCTGGATTCGCCGGTTGCGCAATAGCGGCAATATGTCGCAGCCGATGGGGGTGACCAAATCGGTGCGAATGTGGGAAATTTGGCGAATTCTCTGCCCTGTAACGCATTGGGACAGGTGGGAGACAACGGTCTGGACTTCGGGCAGTTCGGGCATTTTTTTATTTTACGCAACTTCTTGTCGAGTGGCGCGTCAAACGCTTGTCGGGGACGTCCCCCGTGTTATGATCAGATGCCGCGCCGTTTGCACGGCCAGTTGTTTTGCACCTTCGACCGCCCACCGGAGTTTTAATGGAACAGAAGATCGGCCTTGTCACCCCTGAACAGACAAATCTGGTTGCTGAAGAGCTTGCCAGCGTCGAAAAACTACAAAAAGCCTACCACGACATGAAGGCCGAGCTCGGCAAGGTCATCGTCGGGCAGGACGCGGGTATCGAAGAGTTGCTGATCGCGCTCTTCTGTCGTGGCCACGCTCTTCTGGTCGGCGTTCCCGGATTGGCCAAGACGTTGCTGATCAGCACCCTGGCCAAAACGCTGGGTCTGTCGTTTAACCGTATTCAGTTCACGCCCG
>JBGSMH010000644.1:0-4651 GCA_041740275.1 Phycisphaerae bacterium | reverse complement strand
CCAACCCCGCTTCGTCGGCGGCCAGCACGCCTTGCGAACGATATACACCACCCAAGGGCAGATTGAACCGTCCCGGGTGCGCCATATCCTTCAGATCCTTGAATCGCTTATTACCCGGTGCCGGTGCGGTGACGCGTTTGTCGGTCCCCACTTCGCGAGCGGCACTGACCGCATCCTTGTAATACTTGCTGGCCCGCTCCAATTCCTGATTGGCTTCGCGACGCTGCTCGCTGATCGTGACCATCAACTTCGCCAGGTCGGTGGAACGATTGGCGACGGTGATCGAGACGTTGTCACCCCCGTTGAGGATCGACTCGGCGACCTTTTTCTGGGCCGCAACACGATCCTGAGCATCAGTCCACCCTGCCTGCATCGATGCCAATTGCTCCTGCAACTGTGCGATGCCGGCGTTGTTGGATTTCTCCAGACCCTTGGCGACCGCCAGATCGGCTTCGAGGCGCGAAAGCTGGTCCTGGGTCAGATCGATCTTGACGGCGATTTCTTCTGATTTTTGGCGGGCTTGAGCGCCTTCGGTGAAGATCGCGACCGATTCATTTCCCCTGGCTTTGTCGGCGGCAGCGAACTTGGTCTCTGCCAGCGTCAGGGCGTCAGAACGCTCTTTGGTCAGCGTGCTGATCTGCTCTTTTCGGGAGGCGATATCGCCTTCGAGTTGGCTGATCTGCTGCTTGAGTGCGGTAAGCGTTGGCAGCGATGCTGCCGTGCCCTTGAAACCTTCGGCCTGAGGCGGCGACCACGTCGCTTTATCGCCTGCGCCTTGAATGTCCTTAATCAGCAGTTCGACCTTGGCGATTTCGGCTTTGGGGTCGGTCCCGCGATAGCCGGCGGCAAGGAAATTGGTGACCGCGACCTGCTGCGACAACACCCGCAGGTCGGCCAACGCCGCGCGGATCTTCTGTTCCGAATCGTTGATGCGACTTCGCAGGACATTGGCCAGTTGGCTGCTCATATCCCCCGCAACGCCTGCGGCAGTGGCACGCCAAAGGGGGCTGGCGGATTTTTCAGAAGCGGCGCTGATCGCGATATCGAGCGCGGCTTTGGCTTTGTCAAAGCCTTCTTCCGAGTTGTCGCGCAGGGAGAGGGAGTCAATCTTGTCGAAGGCAACACTGGCTTGCTCGACCTTGGTTTCGACGGACTTGTTCGCTGACGCGAGGTCGTCACAACCGGCAACGAGCATCACGCCCGCGACCGCCATTCCCTGCATCGCCGCTCGCTTCAAGGGTGCAAACTTCACTGGTGTTCTCCTGGCTGATGAACGCAACGCCCGCGCTCTTGCGTGGCCGTCGCTATGCGCAACTACCGCCTAAACAATGGATTGTGCCGATCCGACCGCCTCAAGTCAATTTTGAGCCATTGCGTGGACAGCCCGCAAAGTGTGCCTGACAGGGGTCAGAAACGCAGAAAACCGGCTATGCCGTCGCCAGGGCGCTTTTGTTATTGGTTGTGACGACGGTTTCCCAGATATCCACGCTGCGGAGCTTATAGCGGTAGTCGATCTCGATTTGCGTCTTGGCGATGATATCCGCCAGCGCCAGATCGGAACGCCAGCCGATCTTTTGACAGATGGGGTTGGCCCATTTTTCGATCATCGCGACGAAGCGGTTCGTGCTCAGAAAGTGGTTGAGGATGACGATCCGGGCGCCTTCCTTGGCAACACGCTGGGCCTCGCGAACCAGTAATTCGGGCTGGCTGACCACACTGATCACATGGCTGATGAAAATGTGGTCAAAACTGCTGTCTTCAAAGGGCAATTCGAGTGCGTTGCCCTGGAAAACGGTGATGTTCTGGTAATTTTCCTCGTCGATTTTCCTACGGGCTTCGCGAAGCATGCCGGAGGAAAGATCGACGCCCATCACTTTTCCGTGGCTGGGATAGAAAGGCAGTGCCCCGCCGGTCCCGACGCCGATGTCCAGAACCGTCTCCCCCGGCTGAATTTTCATGTGCTCAATGGCTCGGCTGATGCGTTTTTTGACAAGCTTGCCGAAGGTGTAGTCGTACACAATCGACTGGATGTCGTAAATCTTGCGGGTGCTTGTTTCCTTCATGGATGGATAATGTAGCCTTAGCGCGGGCGTGCGTCGAGTAGGAAGTTACCTGATATTCCGTATTAATCGCTCGCCGCGCCCGGCGACTCATTCAGTTCGCTTTCAACACCCATCTCCATCCTGTCGGCAAGCCCAGGACGTCCCAAAGCCAAATATGCCCGCCGCAAGGGTTTGCGCAACAATTGCTCGGTTTGATGAAATGCGCTGTAGGCGTAGGCGTTGCGGAGAATCCACAGCGCGGTCGCCGGGTGGTTGGCAAGGATCGCGTCGTCTGCCAGGCTGATCGATTCAGATGCATCATCGGGCTCGAGCGATTCGGGGTCTGCGTGAATATCCTGATCGGGCGTGAATTGTTCGGTTCTTGCCACCACGCCCAAGCCATCCGCACTGATCGCATATCGCCAGCCGGGCGGGATTCGCAGTCCTACACCCAGTGGCGGCTCTTGTGGCAACTCATTGGCATCAAAACCCAGATCGTCGATGACTCGTTCGGCCTCATCGGTGCGCTCCCGATCCAACTTCAGTGACGCCAGCCAAACGCCCAGTAGTGCGCCCAGGCCGCGTCGCGTGTCGGGACCGAGATAGGCACCTTTGCCGTCGCTTTGGTTGAATGTCGCGATGGGCGCGTCTTTGGATAGCTTCAGATCGTGCAGGACGCACCCGTAGATCGCCGAATCCGTATCGACCTGCCCGAAGGCAAACAGTTCCGGCGGCGTGCCGGCGATGCGGATGTTGGTCCATGTCAGACCGGTCGAATTGAGAAATCGCAAGCTGGCGTGATGGTCAATCGCTCCGGTCTGTGGGTCGGCAACTGATCGAAATAGCCGAACGAGGGTGGCGGGCAGATCAAATCCGAACCAGCGATCCAGATCGTCCTTGGTAGCGGATGCAGGCGCGGTGTCATCCATGACCCGTCTCCAATATCGTTCGACCAATATCGTTCGACTAGCCCGCCGCCGCCGATTGCTTGGCGCGGAGGGCTTTGATCCGCTGTTGAACGTCGAGGTAGTTAAAATCCCACATTGTCACGCGGCTAAGGCATTTGATCGCATCGGGCACGTCGCCGCGCAGTTCCAACGCCCTGCCGTACCAGTACCAGATCTGTTTGGAGCGATTGTCGCCGGGCACTTGATAGGACTCGGCGACATTCTTGAGCGTATCGACCGCTTCATCGAGATAATCGGCTTCCAAAAATGCCCGACCCAGCATCACGTTCGCTTCAACCCGGATCTTCGGGTCTTGCACGGCATGTTGCAGGAGCGGGATCGCATCGGCATGGCGACCCAGATCAAACATCCGTGATGCCATCTCGTATTTGAAGGTGATATCGGTCGGATAGTTTTCCGCCGCCAGCGTGAACTCTTTGAGTTCTTCTTCTGCTTTCTCACGGACGAAGCTGAGATACGACTTTTTCAGGTCGGCGTCCTGCGGGTTTTTGCGATACTGATCGAGCATCGACCGCTGCATCCGCTTGAGTTGCGCCATCTTGATCTGCCCCAGGCGCAGCCGGAATCGGAAAGCGCCGGTGCGTTTATAGGCTTCGTCGAGGACTTCGATCGCTTCGTTTTCGTACCGGGTGTCTTCGGTCTTGACCAGTACATCAACGAGCTTGGTGATTTTGCCCGCCTCGTTGGGGTCTTTGGCAATCTCCTGCTTGGCAATGAGGATTTGCTGGGTGAGCACCTCCATTGAGCGGACGTCGGTGTCTTCGGTCAACAACTGGTGTTGACGATCCATGTCCTTGACGGACGTTCGGAACGTGCCGCCCGATTCATAGCCGCCTTCGGTCATGGTCTGACGGGCACCAAGGTCTTTGACCTCTTTTTGCAGGTCCATGTCTTGAGGACGCAACTGCAATGCGGACTGAGCGGCTTCGGTCGCGAATTGCCACTTGCGCAGCCGGACATACGCGTCCTTGAGGGCGACATATCTGTTGAAATCAGGCTTACCCGAATCGGCGTTGCCGCGAAGCAGGATCGGACCGATCCACATGACGGTGTCGAAATAACCGGCTTTGACCGCGTACTGCACCAATTCAAGCATGCGACTGGTATTGCCCGGGTCGTAGGCCAGAAACTTCTCGGCTAGCAACATGTTTTCTTTTTCGTCTTTACCGTAGCGCAATCTCATTTTGGCGATCATGCCCAAGTCTTTGCCGCCAGAGGCTTTGCGCTTGAGACTGATGTCGCGCAGGGCTTGGTGCGATTTGACATCATCCGGGTCGAGCGCCAGCCCTTGAAGATACATTTCGATGGCAAAATCGAACTGGCCTGCATCGCCAACGGTTTTGGCTTTGTCGAAGAAAACATTCGCCTTCTTCTGGTCGGCCTCGGGGACTGGTTGATAACCGAACTCTTCCGACATGCGTTGTCCGTTTCTTCAATTAGGTTCGCCCCACGGCGCTGATCAGCGTCGAGGGAATATGCATTGAACCGCTTGACGTTGCGGGTGTCAACGGTTTGGCGTAATCTTCGTCGTTTCGGGTTTCGGATTCCAGTCATCTGCCGGCAGAAACGGCCCGGTAGATTTTACCAATTGAAGCGGTTTTGGGTTCTATAATGTACGACGACCTACAGATTATTTTCTAT
>JBGSMH010000643.1:0-5984 GCA_041740275.1 Phycisphaerae bacterium | reverse complement strand
GCTGCTGCGGCGACCTGGGTGTTGGTAAACGCCATCGCCGCGACACCCATGAAGTCCTTCAATTCACTGCCGCCGATCGCGATGGTCGATCCGGCGTTGAACCCGAACCATCCGAACCACAGCAGCCCAGCGCCGATCAGGGTCAGCCCCAACGAGTGCGGTGCCATGGGGATCTTTCCGTATCCCTTGCGTGGGCCGATGACCAGACACAACGCCAGCCCGCTCACGCCCGCCAGCACATGGACGACCGTTCCGCCTGCAAAGTCGAGCACGCCATAGTTAAAGAGCGCCCCGCCGGTGTTCCAGACGGTGTATGCGGTCGGGCAATAGACGATCGTGCTCCAGATCAGCATGAAGAGGATGAACGGCCCGAATCGCACGCGTTCTGCGACCGCACCGACGATCAATGCCGGGGTGATGATCGCGAACTTGCCCTGGAACATCACGAACGCCAGTTCCGGTATGCCATTGGGGATCGCGCCGGTGGTGTCGCCGGTGAGTGCCGATCGGTACATCTGTGCGGCATCAAAAGCGCGGAGCAGAATCAGCGAGGGATCAAATCCCAGGAAGTTGAGTCCGCCGATGGTCACCACAGGCGTCGCCGCGAAGCACATGGCGTAGCCGATGATCACCCAGTGCAGGCCGATCACGCCGATCGAGACCATCACCAGCAGGAACATATTCAGCACGTTCTTGGCTCGCACCATGCCGCCATAGAACAGCGCCAGTCCCGGCACCATCAGCAGCACCAATGCCGACGACATCAGCATCCACGCGGTCAGTCCGTTGTCGATCCGGCCGGTGTAAACCTGCGTCACCACTTCCGCTTCTGCTTCCACCACCGGCGTAACCGGGGCAGCGTCGGCTTGCGCCCAGGCGATGCTCGTAAGTGCCGACAACAGACAGACGACGACCAGCGCCAGCCACGCATACGAGCGGGGCTTGCGCTGCAGGGGCAGCGATGGGTTCATGTTTCCTTCCTTCGGACCTGATAGTTTCCAAAGGCCCACCTCGCTGGCGGGCCTCGAATCTTCAAACGACGGTACGGATATCAGAGATCGCCGCGTCTGTCGAGGCGTGCAGCGACTGAAACATCAGCTTGCCACGATGGGCGTGCGATTCGCTCCACGGCGTCAATCGCGTTGGATTCTGGGGCTTGGTGGCTCTGAAAGTCAGCAGTCAGTGTGGCAGGGGTTTTCAACCCCTGTTCCGAATGCGGACACGGGTTGAAAAACCCGTGCTATGAAATACATCAAGCGCCCCTACCGCTTCAAGAAATTGGCCAGCAGCTTGGCGCCGTTTTCGGTCAGGAAACTCTCCGGATGATATTGCACGCCTTCCAAAGGCCAACTTGTGTGACGCACGCCCATGATCTCGTCCTGATCGGTCCAGGCGGTGACAACGAAATCTTTGTCGTTCAGCGTGCCCGGCCGGATGATCAGGGAGTGATAGCGGGTGGCGACAAACGGGCTGGGCATGCCTTCGTAGACGCCCTTCTGGTCGTTGAAGATGCGGTCGGTCTTGCCGTGCATCAGTCGGGCCGCACGCTCGACGATCCCGCCATAGACGTGGCCGATGCACTGGTGGCCAAGACATACGCCCAGGATCGGCAGCTTGGGCGCAAAGTGCCGGATCACATCATTGCTGATCCCCGCCTCGGCGGGTGTGCAGGGACCGGGACTGACGCAGATATGCGACGGCTTGAGCGATTCGATCTGGTCGATCGTCACTTTGTCGTTGCGAAAGACCTCCATGCGCAGCCCCGGCTTCACCTGGCCGAAGGTCTGCACGAGGTTGTAGGTAAACGAATCGTAATTATCGATCAGAACCAGCATGGGGGCAGTATCGAGTGATCGTGGCGTCTGAGCAAGCGGCGAGATCAGGCGAGATCACCGCAGCACGGGCAATTGCTTGACGCTCTTAGGTAGATCAAAGTCGATTTCTTCCCTGACCAGCTCGCGCGTCTCGATGGTGGCGGAGAAATCGGCTTGCAGCCGGGCAAGCAGGTCTTGCACCAGATGATCCGGTGCCGACGCCCCGGCAGTGACCATCACACCATTGACGCCGGTGAGCCAGGCGGGATCAAGCTCACTGGCATCGTCGATCAGATACCCACGTTTACCGGCCTCGATGGCGCGATCGACCAGTCGCTGGCTGTTGCTGCTGTTCTTGCTGCCGATCACCAGCACCACATCCACATCGGCAGACCACGCGCTGACGGCGTTCTGACGGTTGGTGGTCGCGTAACAGATGTCTTCCTTGTGGGGGTAGCGAATGCCGGGGAACTTGCGCTTCAGAACATCGATGACGCGGTTGGCATCGCTGACGCTGAGCGTGGTCTGAGTCGTATACGCCAGCCTGGTGCCCGGCGGGAACGACAGTGCGTCGGCTTCTTCGGGGGATTCGACGATGACGATGTTGTCCGGTGCCTCGCCGACGGTACCGATGGCCTCGTCGTGGTTGTGATGCCCGATGAAGATGATCTTGTACCCGTCGCGGGCGTAGCGGATGACCTGGGCATGGACCTTATGAACCAGCGGGCAGGTGGCATCGACTTCGTACAACTGACGCGAGCGGCTGGCCTCACGAACGGCGGGTGAAACGCCGTGCGCCGAATAGACGACCAGCCCGCCGGGCGGGACTTGTTCGATATGATCGACGAATGTCACGCCCCGCTGACGAAAATCATCGACGACGTGCTTGTTATGTACGATCTCATGGAAGACGTAGACCGGCGGCCCTTTGCGGCGCAGGACTTCATCGACCACCTCGATGGCCATGTTCACACCGGCACAGAAGCCGCGGGGGTTGGCAAGGATCACCTTCATCGCGATGGAGTATCAAGTGTCGCCGGTTCGGGGGCAAGCTGGAAATACAGAAGAGCTCACGAAGGGACGAAGTGCCACGAAGAAAACACGAAGTATTTCAATTTTTCCCTTGTGAAACTTCGTGGCACCTTCGTGACTTCGTGAGCTCTGCCTGAAACAAGAAAACATCAGGACGCGACTCATTCGTTCACGCGCAAGAGCTGATCCTCGCGTTCGCGGATCGCGACATACAGTAGCAACGTCCCGGCGGTGAAACTGTGGTAATTGATGAATGCCTGTCGATTGGCGAACAAGAAGACCAGCGACACCAACGCCACTCCCAGCACAAAACCGGCCATGTTTCTGGGTAATCGCCAGATGAGAACGATCCAGGTTGGGATCAACAACATAAACGCGATCGACGACCACCAGCCGGGCGGGACAAATCCCTGCGGCTGGGCGTTGGCGACCATCGCCAGGTAGCTGAGTGCGTCAAATCGGAACGGCTGGATCATCTGGATATGCACCGCACTGTTCCAGAACGCGCTCCAATCCCACAACGCCAGCGGCAGCGACACCGCCGCCCCGCAGACCGTCATGATCGCGAGGAACTTGATCGAACTACCCCACGCCAGCGGACGCGGCAATATCAGCCAAACCAACGGCAGATAGATGATGGTGTATTGCTTCATCACGAAAAACATCGCCAGCGCCACCGGCATCCACTTCGGCCAGCGAAAGCTCACGACCGCGGTTATCACGAGCGCCAGCAATAGGAAGGGTTCGGTCCACGACGCGACGATGATGTGAAAGGTCGCCGGTGCAGTGAGCAGGAGGACCGCCGACGCTTTGGCGAGTCGTCCCTTGCCAAGCGTGCCGATCAGCAGCCCGCAAAGCGATGTCGCCAGTGCGTGGGCGTAGCGGGATTCGCTGGTGAGCATGTAGCTGGGCATATACGCCAGCAAACTCAGCGGCGCATACGGGAAGCCGAACATCACCCGATCCCCCTTCTGTACTTCCAGCGAATAGAACTTGCTTGGCGATCCGTCGGGCTCCAGATACATGTTGCGGAACGTGATCGAATACGGATTGATCCCGTGCAACAACGCTGCGGCCGACTCTTGGTGGAAAAGGTAGACGTCGATAAACGGCTTGGGTGACAACCAGACCGCCCAGCAGCCCAGAAACAGGTGCAGCCCTGCCAAGATCCAGATCCCACGCTTGCCCACCCACGGCATGGTGCAGAGCAGGCTCGATCCGACGATCAACATGCACGCCAGGATCATAAACACCACCCGCGCATCCCACCCACTACGCGGCACGAAATACCCCGAGATGCCCACGATGATCATGAAGCAACCCTGCAGCATCAGCCCCGCCCCGGCGATCTCGATCGCACTGCGACGGGTACGATCGGGACGATTCCGACGCGGCAATAGCACCAGCATCCACGGCAAGACCACCACCGCGATCAGGACCAACAGCGATTCAAAGTGATAGATACCCCCGGTAAACCAGAGGACAAGTTGATAGATCACCACCGCAATAAAGATCAGCCGCGCCTCGAAGACGACATTGCCGGGGATGAACGAGTCGCGGTCGAGTTTGTCGATTGTCATCGGGCAACATCATCGCGATCGGCTTGCGATGCGTCCATACCCCAAGGCCAGAGTTTGACGCGGATCGTCAGCACCGGGATAAAACCATGATGCGACCGCCGCACATCCTTTTTCCGATCAGCCTGCTGTTGCTGTTTGCGGCGGGCGTTTTGTTGCTGAACGTCGCACAGTTTGAAGCCAAGCTGGTCACCGCCGGGCCGATCTGGGGCGCGGTTGTGGCGATGGGATTGCTGGCGATTCCGGGACTCGGGCCGACGATCTGGAAAGGGATCCGGCGACTGACCAGCCTGTCCCTTCGCGGCCGATTCTGGGGTGCGGTGATCGTGGGGGTGGGGTCAGTTCTTGTATTGGCCGGGATCGATCTTGTCCTGCAGCGGCCTTGGGTGATGGTGTGGCACGATGAGTATCAGTTTCATCTGCAATCACAGTTGTTAGCCCGATTCCGGCTTTGGATGCCGCCGCACGAGCTGGCGAGTTTTTTCGATACGTTCTATGTGCTGATGAGGCCGGTATATGCGCCGCAATCGTTTCCGGGGGCGGCGTTGTTGTTCGTTCCGACGGTGTGGCTGTCCTTGCCCACCTGGGCAATGCCAATGCTGGTCACGGGCATCACCTGCGGCTTGTTGTGGTGGGTGCTGTCGGAACTGATCGACCCAGCCTGTGCGACAATGGGGCTGATCATCCTCTTGTGCGCGTTTGGTTTCCAACGTGTCGCGACGATGTACATGGCACAGATGCCTCTTCTGATGCTGGGATTGATCGCGGTGGTGGCGATGTTGCGATGGAGGCAGGCGACATCGCTGCGGTGGGCCGCCGTGATCGGGGGATCGCTCGGATGGGCCGCGATCACGCGACCGCTGGATGCGGTGTGTTACGGCGCGATCGTGGCGATCGGAATGTTGCCGACGTTCAAATCCATGCGATGGGCTGCCATCGCCAGGTCTGCCGCTATCGTCGTCGCGGCGGCGGCGCCGTTTCTACTGCTCCAGATCATCTTCAACATCGGCGTCACCGGATCTGCGACTCAGACCCCCTTTGCGCTTTATAACCAACAGGACCAACCCGCTCTGGCGTATGGGACTTCGGGCGATCTGACTCGGCGACCGGCATCCACCGTTCCTCAAAAACAACGGTTTTATGATGCCTTCACGGTTCGTTTTGTTCAGTATCACAATCACCCCGATCAGACGCCGCGGATTCTGTGGCGAAATCGCACAAATGTCATGCTGCCCATGCTCACGCCGACAGTGATGCTCCTGCCCCTGCTGGCGGTCGGGTTGCTGGGATTAACCACCGGCAGGCGGTGGTTGGTTTTCGCACTGCTCCCGCTGTTTGTGGCGGCCTACCACTTGTACCCGATATTCCTGTTCCACTACATCTTGTTTGCGATGCCGGCGGTCATCCTTCTGTATGCTTTGGTGCCCCATGTCGTTGGGCTTGCGATTACTGAAAAGCGATCAAAACTGGCACGCGCGATCGTTTTGCTCGGCATGAGCGGGATGGCCGTGGGTGCGCAAATTGATCGAGCACAATACGAAATGCCCGATGAGCGGAAGAC
>JBGSMH010000642.1:0-3111 GCA_041740275.1 Phycisphaerae bacterium | reverse complement strand
CCCAGATTGGCGTCGACGCAGTCAATCGAAAACGCCGATCCGCAAATGCCTGCACCGCCCGAGCCGATGCAACTGCCGCCGCAGGTGCCGATGCCGGATTATCTGGTCATGGGTGCCAATAACGGGATCGGCGATGCCAACGAGGATTTTTTGTCCGAACAGGTTCAGTCGGCATTGGAGTCGGTCGCGGATCAAGCGTATTTGAGTCGTGATCCGATGGGCAACAATGCCTCGCCTGATCAGCCGGCGCAAAAGCAGAAACTGGAGCTGAATAAATCCGGCTTGCCCGACAGCGTGGTGATGGATTTACGCGGCGTCGGGTCGCAGGCGGGCATCGAGCAACTGGCGATCGGCCTGCCCAATTTCCGCAGAGGCATTGGCGGAAAATCGGTCGATCCAGACAGCACCCAATCCACCCCCGAGCAGACTGACGGCAAGCGGGACGGCAATGCAGATCGCGATCAGGAAGCGGTCGTTGGGCGAACCGAAGGCGTCGAGAACGCAAATCCCACTGAAAAGACCGGCCAAAGCGGGTCGCCCGGACAGGAGCGGCCGCAGTTGGATACCGATTCGGACTTGTTCGCCGAGAAAATCGACGTCGAGATGCGGGCCGGCAAACTGTCGGCACGGCAGGGGCGCGAGGTCAAACTCGCCAGCCCAAAGTTCAACCTCGCGATGATGGGCGACGCCCGCCTGATCGCGTTCCCGATCTCCGGCGTCTTTCAACTCAGCATCGACGAAACCGGCGCGGTCCGAAAAGTGACGATCATCAAATCCACCGGCAGCACGGTGTTTGACCGCGCCATCGAACTCTCCCTCTACGAAGCCTGGGTCCAACCCCGCACCCGCAACGGCAAAGCCGTCGCCGATATCGTCCAAATCCCGTATTCGATCTACTGAGCCGCGATCATTGGCCGCAGCCCGCACACGCCGCTGATTCGCTGGCGATTTCTCGCGATCGGCAGATACGCGGTTTTTGCCAATTCTCGCACCGGCGACACCGCCATCCAAAGGTGCAGCGGAAATGCCCACCACACATATCGCGCCACATACGCAAAGGCATCGACCCCGCCGATGATCTGCCCGTCGCGGGTTCGCAGTTTGATCTCGCCAGGAAGCTCACCCGGCGCGAGGCCGAGGATTTCGGATGCACGCGGGTCTTGCAGCTGGATCAGTTCAAATCCCGCGCGTTCGACAGTCGCCTGCCACCGCCTCGCCCCCGCCGAGCACATGCCGCAACCTGCGTCGAAGAAAATCTGTCCGTGAGACATCATTGAGAAAAGTATAGCAGCCGATTTCCTCGCGGACCGACGCTGCAACACCACTCGTTTTTTCACTTGTTGCATTTGTTGCATCGGCTTTGGTCCATACGAAAATCATAACCACTGATCGGAAAACAACTTAACGATTCTGACCCTTCTCAAGTGTTGCGCGCCGCGTGCAACTGTTGCAACTCCTACCTTTCCGGCCGGAGTTCAAGAATATTTCCTCCAGCCCAATCCAAGGTAAGGCGGGATGGTAATCCCGCCATCCTCCTGCGGACTCAGCCATATTCACTTGCCAATGAGCCATCGCCGCGCGTGGAAATACAATAATGCATCCCCAAACGCAGTGAAAACGACCAATCCACTATATCCCCAAAACCCCCAAAAGTCGGCGGTAAAACAGGCAAATCCGCCGATTTCTGGCATCCCCTGACACCACGCTGTCACCCGCATCGCGAGCGATTCCCCGTTCCCCGTTAGCCGCGTCGCTCGCGACGCGTTCCCCGCTCAGAACAGTGTCATTTTGTCGCACCGCCGATTTAAAAGTGGCAATGCTCGTCTCATCATCGCGGCGGCCCGCGCGACCCCCCATTTTGATTCGCAGCGAAATTGCGTCTGAAAAAACAACCAAAAGGAAATGTGAACCAGTCCCGCTTCAAAAGTTCACGTCCGGTTCTGAGAGAGCGCGGGGCCGAAACTCCCCCGCGCCACTTACCCCTGCAGCATCACATCAACCAAAATACATTGACTGGCGTGGTGGTATTAGTGTATGAGTAGTCATGCCAGTCTGGCGGAGCGAGCTGCAAGGGGTTTGGGTTACAGGGTTGTGCGGCTGGACTTAAGAGGAGCATGACATGCGAAGGTGCGGAGCGACGCGAACCGGTGGCTGGATTACGGCGGTTTTCATGGCAGCGGCCTTGGTCGCGTGGGGATCGACGGTTCAGGCTTCAGTAGTGATTGGTCCGGTCGTGGCAGTCAAAACGCAGATTGTCACCACGACCGACAGCGGCACCAACTGGACGGTTCAGCCCGCTGCCGTCACGAACTCTTACATCACCCGCAGCACCGGCAGCGTCTCTGAATCGCGCTATGTTTTCGAGTTTCCCTCCCTGGGAATCAGCGGCCCGGTCCATGTGAATTCGGCGATCTTTCGCTTCGACATCCGCCAAATCAACAATAGCTCGGGCAACCCCATGACCATCAACTTCTATGGTTACGGCGACGCCAATGGCACCGTCACGACCGCCGATGCCTTGAAGACTACGAGTCTGGTGGCCTCTCTTCCGGACGTGGGAAAGTTTAGTGCGAGCCTCTACAACATAACCGTGGACCCGGGTTTCGTGGAATCGGTGATCAACAGCGGGGGCCGAGTGGGCCTCGTGGGCATGGCCGCAGTGGGCGACTCAGCGGCGGTAACGCCCTTGATCCTGACGATATCCGCGCCTGAGTCGTTCGCCGATGGTTACCCAGCCTTGACCGTGGAATACACGGTCCCCGAGCCTGCCACGCTGTCTCTGCTGGTTTTGGTGGGACTGATAGCTCGCAAGCGACGATCATCGCAACCATAGTCGCCGCCAGGATTGGTTCAAAAGACGTGCCCGCCGCCCCGACTGCAATCGCATGTCGGCCTTGGCTAACTAGTACTACCGTAGCGCCTTGATCCGTCGTGCCTCGTAGTCGCAAATTTTTAAAGCGGGACAAATTTTTAAAGCGGGACAGCGGCTGTGTTGCCTGTCAAGCATTTTTTGCGGGGCATGGGGTTCTCCAGGGTTGATCGGCTTTGAGCATGGCGTTGAGGATGGTCAGGAGTTTTCGGATGCAGGCGATGGCGATGACCTTGAACGGT
>JBGSMH010000641.1:0-2751 GCA_041740275.1 Phycisphaerae bacterium | reverse complement strand
GCCAGCAATCCGCCAGCGCACTGATGCCGTTTCGCGTATCGTTCTATGAACATTTTGGTTTCGGGTTGGCCGAGCGGCACAACGTCTGGTCGGTGCCGACGTCGCTTTTGCCGAACGATCCTGATGCACGATGGCGATTTGGGTCCAAAACCGACATGCCCGCGATGCTGGCGTGTCGTGCCCAGCAGGTCAAAAGCGGGACATGTGATGTCGAAACCGACGAGCGGGCGCTGGTCGAGTGGTTTGCGGGTCTGACCGACGACACGCAGTTATTTGTCGATGATCGGGACGGGAAAATCGTTGCGTACACCTGGCTGCGCACGCTCGCCGAAGGCGAACAGACGATCGTGCAACTGGCCCAGCCGGCGTGGGCGTCGATCGAGGGCTTCCGATCCGTGTTGTCACTGCTGGGGTCGCTCAAGGATCAGTACGGAATCGCCCGGCTGGCGCTCCCGACCGATCTGCCGTTGAACTGGCTGCTGCGTGAGCGGCAGATTCCTCACCGCAGGGTCGAGCATCTTGCACCCAAGTGTACGGTTTTGTCACGAATGCAGGTGAATGTGATCGATCCGGTCGCGTTTTTGCAGGGGCAGATTTTGCCTCGCCCGGCCAGGCAATCGGTGGTGGTGGAAGTTACGAATTATCGACAACAAAAGCAGCGGTTTTCCCTCGATTTGTCCGCCGGGATCATCGACGCCAAACCGTCGAGTGCGTCGGCCGACCTGGAGACGTCCGATGTGATCTTTTCCTCAATCGCCTGTGGAGAACTCCGCGCCAGCACGGCTAAGATGCTTGGCCTGATCAACGTGACTGATCCGGACAAGCTGACGGCGCTGGATGTGCTGGCCGACGGGCCGGCACCGTTTTGCTATGAGTATTTCTGATTGAAACCTATGCCCGACACCGCCACGATCAACGATCAAACTGCCGCCGAAGACCCGGTGCTGGCGCAGATGCTGGCCGACGAGGTTGGCGAATCCGCCGTCGCGCGGACGGCGCTCACGCTGGGGTTGGTTCTCACGCTTTTTTTATGCGCCATCGTCGCGCTGGTTGTGACGCTGCTGTTTTACATCTGGTTCGAAAACTCCGGGTTGAGCCTGCCGATGTGGACGGTGGTGATGGTCGCGATTTCGATGGCGATTTGCTTTGTCATCGACCGCCAAACCAAAGGACGACGCTACGCCGACGCCCAGATCGCCGGGCCGGTCTTTCATCCGATCGCCGACAAGATTTTACTGCCTTTCCGCATGTTGGTCGGCGGGATGCAACGCAAACGACGCGACCGCGCAAGTGTTGATGAGATCGTCATTTCCCGCGGCTCGCGACTGATCTATGTGCTGGGCGGCAAGGACGGGCCGGCCCTGCCAGCACTCTTGATCGAACCCGGCGACACGCCCGACTCGCTCGATCGCGTCATCGACCATCTCACCGTCCGCGACTGGGTGGGACACAGCAGCGATCGTCAGAAGATCTGGCTATCCTCACGCGCCAAAGACATGCTGGCGCGACTGGGACTGCTGAATAAGGGTTGAAGATGAACCGCAGATCCCGCTCAACCCGGCGGTAGCCGGGAGGGGTGATCGACCTGCTCGGTGATGTTGTTGGACTGATTGAGAATCAGCACCCGGGCTTGATGGGCGTCGATCTCCGATTCGTTGACCCACTCAAACGCCATGATGATCACGCGATTGCCGACGCGCGTCAGACGCGCCGCCGCCCCGTTGATGCCGATCACGCCACTGCCAGACTCGCCGGGGATGATGTAGGTCTCGAACCGGTTGCCGTTCTCGCAATCTGCAATCAACACCGCCTCATTAGGCCTCAGCCCGGCGGCGGCGAGGAGCTGGGTGTCGACCGTGATACTCCCGTGATAATTGACGTCGGTAAACGTCACCCGGGCCTGATGAAGCTTGGCGCGTAATAGTTTTCGGAACATCGGAACGACGATCTTACCATCCCGGACGGGTTCTGGCATCAGTGGACGTCAAAAGATCGGCTCGGGTGGGAAAAACCGATTTCACCGCGGAGAATCGGAGGTACGGAGATCAGCTTGGAAAGTGCAAATTTGATCTGAAAATCGTTGTGCAGTGCCATAAATCAGTTTCCCTTCGGTGCTTCGACAACCGCGCCTGCCCAGTCAACCGTCTGTCTCGCGATCGCGACGCCACCCTTTTGATCGAATGTTTCGTCGGGCGAAACCACATTCGTGTCGTCCTCGTAACGAAACCGCACGGCGAACGGATCTAATTGCCGTGCGTCGTCGATCCGAAGCGGACAACTGACCGCCTCAGCACCCAGCAGACCAAGTAGCGCGACGAGGTCGTGGGTGAGGGGGTACTCGATGCGCCGCGATTCCAGGACGGCCTTGATCGCCTTCTCAACGGCTTGCTGACAATGGAACCCGACGATTTCGCCGTCACAACCCGCTTCGTCCGCCAGCACCTCGGCCGCCCGGACATCCTGCCGAGCCTTACGCAAAAGCATGATCTCAAATTCAGGCACTGAGGGCATAGCGTCTCCCCTGGCGGTGGGCTCGTGCGATGACCGAGTTCACGCCGCCTTTCCACGCCTCGTAAACCTCGCGGCTGGTCACCAAAACGTCCACCGGCACGCCCAACTCCCGTAACGCACGCCGAAGTCGAACCATTTCGGCGTGCTTCGACACCAGAACGGGTTCGATTACCAGAAAATCCAGATCGCTATTCACGGTGGCATCTCCCCGCGCATAGGACCCGAACAAGATTACCTCCG
>JBGSMH010000640.1:0-6381 GCA_041740275.1 Phycisphaerae bacterium | reverse complement strand
GCCCGGCGTCTGAAGGGCATCGGGATGCGTTGGACGGCCCGCAACGCCGAAGCGGTGATGGCCTTGGAAGGCCTGCACCAAAGCCACCTATGGCCGACCTACTGGCAAAAATCACTTGCCGCCTGAAGAACTGGCAGACCCTATTGTCGCAGGCTTCGCCATTCCTGTTCCTACCTCGAAACATTCAACCTGCCCCGCCCGATCGTCCGATAACCATAAACAGTATGGACGACTCGATTTACCGGCTGCGCAATCACGACATCCTTCTGCTGATCCTGCTGGCGATCCTGTCGCTGGGGGTGATCATGGTGCAGTCGGCATCAGTCGGCGTGGACGGGCAGATGGGGTTCAAACTCACCGATCTGGGCCAAAAACAGCTCCTTTTCTCCAGCGTGGGCATCGCACTGTTCCTGATCATCCGACAGATCGACTATGCCCGACTCGTCCCGCGCTCGGGATCGGTCTGGAAGGCGGCACCGGTGTGGTGTCTGGTGATCGCGTGCGTGGCGTGCGTATTGGTGCTGGTGCCAGGCGTCGGGATCGAGAAAAACGGTGCCCGCCGCTGGTTGCCGCTGGGGATCATGCAGGTGCAGCCGTCAGAACTGGCCAAATGGGGGATGGTGATCTTTCTGGCGTGGTGGATGACCGCCCGCCCGATCGATACCCGCCGGTTCAAGGGGTTTTTCCTGACGCTCATCCCGATCGGGCTGACGTGTCTGCTAGTCGTCATCCAGGATTTCGGGACGGCGGCGCTGATCGGGCTGGTCGCGTTCGCGATCTTGCTGGTCGGACGGGTGAAACTGTGGCATTTGATGGTGGTCGTCCCCCCCGCGTTGGCGGCGGCGCTGTGGTTCGTGCATCACAAGGAATATCGCTGGAAACGCATGACCGCGTTTCTTGACCCCTACGCCGCCCCGCAGCAGGAAGGGTATCACATGATCCAATCCCTCCTGAGCTTCGCGACCGGCGGACTCAGCGGCACGGGCGTCGGGGGCGGGATCCAAAAACTCGGCTATCTCCCCGAAGACACCACAGACTTTATCTTCGCAACCATCTGTGAAGAACTGGGCTTGTTCGGATCGGTGCTGGTCGTCGCGTTTTACCTGGGCATCCTGATGCTGGCGTGGCAGGTGGTCAAAAGCCCCCGCGACAGCTTCGGCCGGCTGCTGGCGTTTGGGATCGGCATGATGATCTGCTCACAGGCCGCGATCAACATCGCCGTCGCGACCGTCTCGGTCCCCACCAAAGGCCTCTCCCTCCCGCTGATCAGCTCCGGCGGATCAGGATTGATCATCACCTGCTGCGCACTGGGTTTGCTCGGCAGCATTCTCAAACACGAACACCCCGAGGAATCGCTGGCCGCGACGCTCGACCCACCGACACGATCGACAAAACGAAACAAGACCGTCAACGACCGGATGTGGGCCGAGTGGACAAGTGCGGCGTAGGTCGCCGGGCGAGTTCGGTCTTTCTCAACTGACCCAGCGCCACGCGCTGGACCGCCCGGCGGGTCCGGGCTTCAATTCTCGCCCTACGCTCGGCGGGCATGCCCTTCATCAAGTTGTCCAGATTCTTCAGCACTGATGCCTCACTTCCGACGCATATGATGACAATATCGCGGTTTACCTGCGCCGGATACATCTCACGCCGCCAGGTCCGCCACTCGGCGTTTGATCGCCGGATCGGGTTCGGGCGCGGTGTCAAGCTGGTAGGCGGTCTCAAGGTTCATCCACAATTCCGGGCCGGTGCCGAACGCGACGCCCAGCGCCTTGGCGGTCTCTGCGGTGACGCTTTTGCGGCCATTGATGATCAGGTTCACCGTCTGGAGCGGCCGCCCCAAGACCCGGGCCAGATCGCCCTGCGTCCATCCACGGGCTTCCAGTTCCTCACGGATGAAGTCGCCGGGCGGAAACACTTCAGCGGGTTTCAATGGCTTGCTACGCATGGATCAAGGATTCCGAACAACCGTCTCCGGCGTCAGCCGGGTGCGCAGGCCGACGGTGAGGGTGGATTGGTCGGGGTCGGTTTTCTCGAAGAGTTGAAACTTGCCGGCGATGCTGGCGACCCAGCGGTCGTCGATTTGCTCCAGTTGAACCGCCGCCTCCAGGGGCTGGAGCATCTGGCGACGCCCGGCGATGAAGATGCCGGTGTCGTCGTCGGGCTTCTCATTGTGACTGGCCAACAAGAGCAGCGTCTGGCCGGATAGGTTCGCCAGCGACGATTCAAACTTCATCTCCAGGAAAAACGAGTTGCCGGTATACCCTTCGCGCACGGCCTCGGGTGGGTCAATGCTAAATAGCGACGCCCGGACCTGCCCGTCGATCTCGCGCAGCACCAATTTGGCGGGCGGGAAAACGAAGGCACGCTCGGGCTGATCGGGCAGGGAAATCATGAACGTCGACACCGCCGGTGCCGCTTGTGTGGTCGCGGGCATGACTTTTTGCGTGGCGGGCGGTTTGTTATTTGATGTTGGCGCAGGATCGGTTGGCGAACGATCGCAAGCGCCGATCGCCAGCAATGCCGCCAACACCCCCGCTCGAAGGGTTTGAGTTCCCATCCCCACAGTCTACCAATTCGATCGCGGCTGCGCCGAGTTCTTTTCGTCCGATAATGTGGATTTGGAGTCTGCCAATTTTTTGGTCGCGAGGTCATAATGGCTGTACTGCCGTCCCGTGACCTCGCCGGAGTCATGGGAAAAACAAGGAAATCTCCATGTGGACCTGTCCGCGTGAGCTTTCGAAGACTATATAGCCCAGACAGTAGTGTAATGCGAATACTTGATTACTACCCGCAGCCAAAGCCACAACGTCCCAAGTTGCGTCGGCTGGCTGCACAGGGTGTAGATATGATCATTCTGACTGCATTTTGCATGCCAGGTGCGCTGCTATGTATGGATGCTTCGTTTGGGAACCACGATCCCTCCCCCATGGCAAGATGGATTGGTGTCGGGATGATCATTTTCTTGACGATCGACGCATCAGTTGGAAGCTTGGGAAAACGACTTCTGAAAATGCGCGTGTTGACGCTGAGCGGCCGTGCCGAGGCCAATCGCAATCTCCTGCGAAGTGCGATCAAATACGCTCCGCTGATACTATGGATCGTTGCCCTGATGCTCGGTGATAAGCACGATGGGTATCTCCTTTTTCTGTTTACGGCTCTTTTGGCTCTCGCCTGGTTAGCGAGCGTGCTGTACTACATCATCGTGGCTATCCGGTTTCTCATGGGTTCGAAGGTCCCTTGGGACGCCGTGTTAGGAACAGAGGTGGTTCAAGAAGCCGAGCGGGCCGCGTCAACATTATAAAATGCTCGCGTTCGCGGAACGTTTGACGTCGACGCGGGCGGTGAAAACATGGTGTCAGGGGATACAAGAAATCGGCGGATTTGCCTGCTTTTACCGCCGACTTTTGTGGTTGGAGGGGATATAGTTGGCTTGTCGTTCGCTGATTGACAAGTGAATAGAAAGGACCAATCTCCGGCCGGAAAGGTAAGAGTTGCAGCAGTTGCACGCGGCGCGCAACATTTTAGGCACTCAAAATTAGCAAGTCTCGCGGCGGCCAGTAGTTACGATTTTCGTATGGACGAAAGCCGATGCAACAAATGCAACAAGTGAATTGTTCCAACGCAAGATCGTGACAAAATCCGATCCGTGTTCATCCGCGGCTTCAACGCGTTTTCTGTTGTTCTGAATCCCAACTCAAGAATCTCAAGTCCAGTATCATTACCGACCATGAAAGCCCCCATGCGAACCTTCCTCCAAACTCTATCCCTATTCCTGCTCCTCGCCTTGGTTTCGACATTCGTATTGGCCGACGAAACCGGACCGACCAAAAACGTCGCAGCAACCGCACCTGTCGCACCCAAGAAAGTGCTCATGATCGGCAACAGCCTGACGTACACCTACGGCATGCCCCAGATCCTTGAAGGCCTGGCGACGGCGGGCAAGCAGCCGCTGACCATTACCCGGCATGTCACCGGCGGCAAAGGACTCGACTGGCATTGGGATAACGCCTCCAAGCCCAGCAACCTGACCGCTCCGCAGCGAATCGCCCAAGGCGGATTTGATCTGGTCATCCTCCAGGGCAGCGGCCATGGCTTGCGGAAGCAAGGCGGGCCAGAGGCGTTTGCCGAATTGATCCCCAAATATGTCCAGCTTATCCGCGACCAGAAGATGACCCCGATGCTCTACATGGCTCATCCGACTGCCAAACAGGTCGATGCCGACGCATTGAAGCCGATCATCGACGGCTACAACCGGGTCGCAAAGGAAAGCAAAGTGGCATGCGCCCCGGTCACGCTGGCGTTCGTGAAGTTCAGCGAAAAGTATCCCGAAATCGCGTTGCTCGATCTGCAAAAGGAACTGAAGTATGGCCGCGACAAGGTTGCGACGCATCCCTCCGCGTTCGGAGCCTATCTGGCGGCCTGTACGATCTATGCGACGATCTTTGACCAAAGCCCGGTTGGCCTCGAGTTTTACGCCGCCTTTGATGCCAAAACACAGATCGACATCGAACCAGCAGACGCGGTGCATGCACAGGAAATCGCCTGGGAAGTTTGGCAAGCCTATCGCAAGGCGCTGACTTCGCCTCCTGCTGACGCGGACAAGTAAAAATAAGCCCGACGCATCCTCGCGATGCGCACGTCCGTCGACGCCAAATCGCTTGGCGCTCTACGACATTAAACGTGTGATTTAAGTACGCGGAAGTTACGATAAACCGTATGCGCAACGTACTGATGATCATCTCTCTGGTGCTAAGCGTTCTAATCGGGTTAGTCATCGCTCGCGGGGGGGGTGGCGACGCCAGTACGGATGCCACAACACGCACCGGACGGGTGTTGGTCGGCCTGTCCCTCGACACGCTCAAAGAGGCGCGATGGCAAGTCGATCGTGATCTGTTCGTCAATCGTTGTAAAGAACTCGGTGCGGATGTTCGCGTTCAATCCGCCAACAGTGACGACGCGGCACAGGTGCGCGATGTCGAATCGCTCATCACCGCCGGTGTTCATGTGCTGGTGATCGTGCCGCACGATGGTCTGGCGATGGCCAAAGCCGTTGAGCTTGCCAACAAAGCCGGCATTCCCGTCATCGCCTATGACCGACTGATCCAAAACGCCGATGTCGATCTTTATCTGTCCTTCGACAATATCAAGGTCGGGCAGGCGCAGGCGAAGTATCTTGTCGATCACCTGCCCACGCCCGGCAAAGGCCGCATTGTTCGCATCTATGGTGCGCCGACTGACAACAACGCACGCTTGTTCAAACAGGGGCAGGACAGCATTCTCCAGCCACTGATTGATCGTGGGGACATTGTGGTTGTCCATGAAGACTGGGCTGAGGATTGGAAAGCCGAAAACGCCAAACGCATCACCAATGCCGCGATCAGCAAAGGCGGCAAGTTCGACGGCATCTGCGCCAGCAATGACGGGACCGCAGGCGGTGCGATCCAGTCGCTGATGGAAGAAGGTTTGGCGGGAAAGATCATCGTCACTGGTCAGGACGCCGAACTCGGTGCCTGCCAGCGAATCGTCGGCGGGACGCAGACGATGACGATTTACAAACCCCTCAAAATCCTGGCGACCACCGCAGCCGAGGTGGCGGTGAAGATGGCACGCGGCAAACCCGTCGTCGCCAAGGACGCGATCCCCAACGGCAAGATCGATGTGCCGTCGGTCCTGTGTGATATTGTTGCAGTAGACGCCAAAAACATGCCCCAGACCATCATCGCCGACGGCTTTCACAGCTTTGATGATGTTTACCGATCGGTTCCCGAGAACCAGCGCCCCCCGCGCCCGGCGGATAAAAAGTAGGAGGCGTCATGTCAGATCCAGACGTCGTCCTGACGGCCCGCCATATTGTCAAACGCTTCCCGGGCGTTGTCGCGCTCAAGGACGTCAGTTTTGATCTTCGCCGCGGCGAAATCCACGTCCTTTGCGGCGAAAACGGTGCCGGGAAAAGCACGCTGATCAAAGTCCTCTCCGGCATCCATCCCCACGGCAGCTACGAAGGCGAAGTAATCATCGCCGGGCAGTTGGCCAGGATGCACAACGTCAACGATGCCCAGAAACTGGGCATCGCGGTCATCTATCAGGAACTGGCACTGGTGCCGCAGATGACGGTGGCGGAGAACATCTTTCTGGGTCGCGAACCCACGCGATTCGGCCTGATCGATCATCTGAAAATGGAGGATGAAGCGCGCAGACTATTGCAGAAGTTCGGGATCGATATCGACCCGGACCGAATGATGCTCGATCTGGGCGTCGGACATCAGCAACTGGTCGAGATCGTCAAGGCACTGGCCAAGGATGGGCGGATTCTGATCCTCGATGAACCGACGGCGGCGCTGAGTGAATCGGAAGTCCGCATCCTCTTGCAGATCCTGCGCG
>JBGSMH010000639.1:0-9620 GCA_041740275.1 Phycisphaerae bacterium | reverse complement strand
GCTCACGTTGGCGACCCACCGGCTCTCGCGACATCGGCGCGAGCTTTGCCGACAACGTGAACATCGGCAGCAAGACGATCAAGCTGATCTCGCTGGCATTTGCAGTCTTTATCATCTACTGGGTCGCCGCCGGGCCGGGGGCGTATCTGGTCCTGGCCGCCAAAAAGCGGGTGCAGTGGAGCTGGTTTGTCTATGGTGCGACCGCGCTGGTGGCGACGGGATTGACGGTACTGCTGGGGCGGCTGGTGCTGCAAGGCGACGCCGAAATGCGACACGTGTCGCTGGTCCGCGCCCGATCGGATGGCTCGACCCCCGCGATGGTGCAATCGCGATTCGGCATCTATCTGCCTGAAGACCGAACCGACACCGCCATCACCCTTACCGAGCGCGATCCTTCCGGCCCGGCGGTCGTCACGCCGCTGGTAAAGGATGTGCGACATACACAAGAAAAGCCCAACATCCGCGACAGCCGATACACCGTGCCGATCGTCAATGAAGATGTTGGCGAATCGGTGACGATCGAAGTGCCGTTTCGATCGACGCTCAAAAAGCTCGCCGCCGAATGGACGGGCACGCCTGCGGGGCGCGTCGCGGGTTTGCCACGGCTGATCCCGGGCGCGGCGCGACTTGCGGGCAGTCTATCCAACAATACCGGCCGCGATTTGGCGAACGTGTTGATGGTCTTTGATTATCCGCTTGAAACCGGCTCGCGCAAGTATGTGCTTTATCAACGTTTGTGGCCGAACGGGCAAACGCTCGATCTGTCCGCCGCCATGACCAAAGCCGACCGGAAATTGGAGGAAGATGGTTCGCTGGCGCTGGACAGTCAAAACGGATCGACAGGCGATCTGGGCTCGGCCAGCGAGTGGTTGTATCGCGGGTTTCGGTCTGGCATGAGCTTCGACCCCGACGCCGCCCGTTGGGACGATTCGGGTCGGGGGTATCGACAATCCTTCCCCATCGCCAGCCTGTTTTCGATTCTGCCACCGATGCAGAATCCGAACGGGGATATCAACCGAAGCGAGATCATCCGCCGCGGTGTGCGCGACTGGGATATGTCGCATGTTGTCTCATCGGGTGCGCTATTGGTGATCGGGCAAAGCAACGATGACGACATCCCCTTGCCGCTGACGGTTGAAGGACAAAAGCCCAAGGGGTCGGGGACGACGTTCTGGCAGTTTGTCGTGCCGCTGGACCGATCCCAAGTCAATCAACCGCCCGCCACGTCGCAGCCGGTGGAGGCAAATCCGTGACCGGTCGTATACACTCCGACACAAAGCACCCATGGCCGCTGTAATCAAGACCGTCAACCTCACCAAACGCTACGGCAGCCTGCTGGCACTGGCGAACCTTAACCTTGAAATCCAGGAAGGCGATTGCTTCGGCTTCATCGGTCCTAACGGTGCGGGCAAGACCACCACAATTCGAATCCTCTCGACCTTGCTGCAACCCACCTGGGGCGAGGCGCGGGTTTGCGATTATGTGATCGGCTATCAGTCGCGGCAGATACGCCCGCTGATCGGGTATGTGCCGGATTATTTCGGGGCGTATGAAGACATGCTGGTGCAGGAATACCTCGAGTTCTTCGCTGCCGCTTACAACATCAACGGATCGAATCGGGACAAGGTGGTTCGGGACGTGCTGGAACTGACCGATCTGGCATACAAGTTTGATTCGCCGGTCGATGGTTTGTCGCGCGGGATGAAGCAGCGGCTATCGATCGCCCGCACGCTATTGCACGATCCCAAGGTGCTGCTGCTCGATGAACCTGCCGGCAATCTCGACCCGCGGGCGCGCATCGAATTGCGCGAGCTACTAAAGACGCTTCGCAACATGGGCAAGACGATCATTATCAGCTCACATATCCTGCCGGAATTGCAGGACATGTGTAACACCGTCGGCGTCATCGAGCGCGGCGAACTGATCTACTCGGGCCCGTGGACCGAACTGGTGAAAAAGGTGCGCACCGGCACGATCGTGCATGTGACCGTCGCGTCGCACGCCGAACAGGCGATGGCGCTGTTGAGTCAGGAAGCGCATGTCGAAAATGTCGCGATGACCAACGGCTATATCGAAGTCGCACTCAAGTCCGGCATCAGCGACTACACCTTCGTCCCCCAAAAGCTCATGGCCGCTGGTTATCGGTTGACGATGCTCAAGGAAGAAGAAGTGAACCTCGAAACCGCGTTTATGCGGCTGACGAAGGGGATCGTGCAGTGAACGAAAGTGGAGGTGGCCATGCATTGGCGGTATCGCGTTGCGGTCTGTGTAGTGCCCATGATTTTCATGGCAGGTTGCGCGCCTCGTCCTGCGTCGGTGTCTCGGAGCGCACTTGGGCCTATGGTGCCGGATGCGTGGAGCGACTTTGTGACAGCCGCGCCGAGTACCGCGACAGCCAGCGAAGTGCTTAACTTCAGTACGCTTTACTACTATCGACCCGAAGATCCGAGGGCAAGGAACTCTCACTACTGGCTCAGGTTCTTCCCCACCGGCGCGATCGCCAGCTTTTACCAACTTGTGCCGGGTCAGTCCCATGACGTTCAACTTGAAGCTCACGATGGGGAAATTCGCCCTTCGCTCGCCGGGCGATACGCGGTCATGAGTCGCAACGAATTACGTCTGGAATGGCTCATCCCGCTGGAAAGCGGCGGCTACGGCTTCCAGCAACAAATCGCAACCGTCGCCCCCGACGGCTCCCTTATGATCCGCGACACCAACAGTTGGTTCATGAAGCCGTTGCGATATCGCCCAATGCCCGTCGGCCCAATGAAGGGCACAGTCGATTGGTGAGGACGTCAGCGTGATTGGGGTAGGGAAGGCCCATTGCGCCATGCCTCTTGGCCCGCCGCATGGGGCGGGTTCATCGGCAAGGCTGACGAAGGGGATCGTGCAGTAATTTGAGTTTGCCAGTCGCGAGATTGCCCACCACTACAGGTGCAAAGGCAGCCCACTATGAATCGACCGTAGCCAGCTCGGGCTCAGGCTTTTTTCGGATCACGAACGATAGCGCGATGCTGGCGGTGAGGGTGCCGACGACGACGCCGAGGCTGATCAGCGTCAGCGTGTTCTTCTCCAGATGCATGTAGTGCTCCAAAGGCCACTCCGCGAGCATTTTCACGCCGATGAAGGTCAACACCATCGCCAAGCCGTACTTCAGCAGGTGGAAGACGTCGAACAACCCCGCCAGCGCAAAATAGAGAGCGCGTAAGCCGCAGACGGCGAAGATGTTGCTGGTGTAGACGATGAATGGGTCGGTCGTCACGCCGATGATCGCAGGGATCGAATCGGTGGCGAACATCACATCGGTAAAGTTGATGACCAGCAACACCACAAACAGCGGCGTAAAGTAGAACTTGCCATCGACCCGTGTCGTGAAATGATTGCCGACGTAGTCCTTGGTCAAAGGCAGAAAACGACGGCAGAATCGCAGTGCGGGGTTCGACTCCGGATCGACGTGATCATCTCCGCCAGCACGGAGCAACTTGATCCCAGTGTAAACCAGAAACAGGCCCAGCGGATAGAGCAGCCATGAGAACATACTCACCAGCGCCACGCCCGCGAAGATGAAGATCCCGCGCAGGACGATCGCAGCCAGAATACCCCACACCAGCGCGCGTCGCTGATTTTCACTTTCGACCTTGAAGTACTGAAACAGGACGAGAAAGACGAAAAGATTATCCACCGAGAGAGACTGTTCGAGCAGATACCCCGTCCAGTAGTTCATCGCCCCCTCGGCCCCTTTGTAGTCCCAGACCAACACGCCGAACCCAAGTCCCGCCAACATCCACATGGCGACCGTGAACAGGTTCAGCTTCATGTTGTTGTTGTGGTTCTCCTTATTCAGAAGAAACAGGTCGATATAGATGGCGATTGCCACCACGACGTGGAAACCGACCCAAAACAGCAATGTGGTCTGCGAAGGCATGCAAAAACCTCCTAGGCACTCTTTTCTTCCGACGACGCCGGACAAAGCTTCTGCACGAGTACGATCGCGATCGCGAAAAACGCCATCACCGCAAAAATGCCGATCAGGCTGATGCCGCTAACCCGAAGGGCGGCCTGCATCACGTCGGCGGTTGTTTCGGATGAGGGAACGGTTGTCGGGAGCGTGGTTGCGGATGAGATCAGTGGCATGAACATTTCTATTCTCCGTCGAGGTTTCAGGCGACCAGCGCCAGGATCATGCCGCCGGCGATTACTGAGCCGAGCTGGCCACCGACATTGCAACTGATCGCGTGCATGAGCAGGTGGTTGGTCGGATCCTCTTCCAAGCCCATTTTATATACGACCCGGCCACTCATTGGGAACGCGCTGATGCCGCACGCGCCGATCATCGGATTGATTTTGTGCTTCAGGAACAGGTTCAATGTCTTGGCAAACAACACCCCGCCGGCCGTATCGAAAACGAATGCGATAATGCCCATGCCCATGATCAGCAGGGTTGTGCTGTTCAGGAACTGATCCGCCTGCATGACCGATGCGATACTGATACCGAGCAGGAGTGTGACGATGTTCGCCAGTTCATTCTGGGCACCTTTGCTGAGGCGATCGACGACGCCTGACTCGCGGATGAGGTTGCCGAACATCAGCATACCGATCAGTGCTGCGGCACTGGGCACCACCAGGCTGCTGATGAGCGTGACCACGATCGGGAAAAGGATGCGGGTTCGCTTGCTGATGACGGTGTTGAACGAAGCGCTATCCATGCGGATGCGGCGTTCTGCCTTGGAGGTCAATAGTTTGATAACAGGCGGTTGTATGATCGGCACCAGCGACATGTAGCTATACGCCGCGACCGTGATCGCAGGCAGTAGATCTTTGGCGAATTTGTTGGCGACGACGATCGAAGTCGGACCATCGGCGGCCCCGATGATCCCGATCGACGCCGCCTCCTTAAGCGAGAACCCGAAACCCGCCGCCAGGCACATCGTGAAGAAGATGCCGAATTGTGCCGCGGCACCGAAAAGTAGCATCTTCGGGCTGCTCAGAAGCGGTCCAAAATCGATCATCGCACCGATCGCGATGAAGATCAGCAGCGGAAACAGGTCTGTTTCGATGCCGAAGGAGAAAAGCGTCGAGAGGATGCCGTGCTCCGCCCCTTGGGTGACGGCTCCGGAGAACGGGATGTTCGCCAGGATAGCGCCAAAGCCGATCGGGAGCAGCAAAGTCGGTTCGTACTGTTTGGCAATCGCCAGCCAGATCAATATCCCGCCGATACCCATCATCACCAGGTGTTGCCAGGTGAGTGAGGTAATTCCAACTAACAGTTGCTCCATCCGCACTGCTCCTTTAAAGACCTTATAGTCTTTTTATCGGCAATGTCCATAGCAATCGTGAGCGTATTGTCGCACCCCACAAAAAGAAAGATGATTGATCAATCGTTTGCATCGCTTTCGCGTCCAGAGGTTAAGATATCGCCGGCGCAAGCAAGAGAGGACCCCCATGAAACGATTCCTATTCATCGCGGCGTTGTTGAGCGTTGTGGGCATCTGTCTGACATCACACGCGGCGACGCTCCATGTCGATATCGCCCACCCCAAGGCCGACGACGCACAAAGCGGAACCGCTGAAGTGCCGTTCAAATCCATCAACGCCGCGACCAAAGTCGCTCAGCCGGGGGATATCGTGCTGATCAGCGCCGGGACCTACCGCGAGAATGTTGTTCTGGCCGCCAAAGGCACGCCTGACAAGCCGATCACCATCAAAGCCGCGCCAGGCCAGCGCGTGATTCTGTCGGGATCTGATCCGCTGGAAGGTTGGAAGAAAGTCGCCCCCGCCGACGTCGGGAATCATCCCCATGCCGATCAACTCTTCACGATCACCATCCCAAAGAAGCCTGAAGAATTGTTCGAGGGAAAGAACAAGATGGTCGTCGCTCGCACGCCCGATGATGGGTGGTGGGGCATCACCGAAGGCCTGAGCCTCTCGGAGTTTGTCGATAAGACCAACCTCACCCAGCCGAATGCCAATGTCTGGGATGGGTGGACGGTCGCGATCCTTGATCAGGCTGGCGGGGGCATCAGTCGCGTCGCGGTCAAAACCTACGACCCGGCGACAAACAAGATCACCCTGGCGGAGAATTACTCCAAGTGGCGAAAGAAGATCGACCAGACACGCGACCGCTACTACATGGAGAACCACCTCGCCGGGCTCGACGGTCCCGGCCAATATATCTTCCGCAACACCGAGGCCGGTTGTACGCTGATCGTGTGGCCTTCAACGATCAGCAAAGACGGCTTGCCTGTGATCCACGCCCCGCGTCCGGGCATGCCTTTCACACTGACGAATTTGTCCAACGTCATCATCGACGGGCTGGAAGTCTGCTTCAGCGGCAGCCACGGGCTGGGTATGAGCCGCGCCGGCGCGCCGGAGAACGTCACCATCCAGAACTGCTACATCCACAGCAACCTGGGCTACGGCATCGAGCTGCGCGCTCCCGTGAAGATGACCATTCGACGAAACGTGATCCAGCGCAACTCGCATGGGATCGCCATCAGCGGGTCAATCGATTCGGTGATCGAAGAAAATGACATCGGCTTTAACGATGTTGATGGGATCGTCGGCCCTGGCGGCACACGCAACCTGACGATCCAGAAGAACTACATCCACGACCATTATCTCTGGGGTCACCCCGACAACATTCAGTTCTGGAAAGATGTCGAAGGCGTGGTCATCCGCGACAACGTCATGATGAATTCCGGGCAGACCATGATGTCGGCCGAGATGAAGAACACCAAGCTGATCAACAATGTCTGGGTCGGCTCTCACGCGATCGCGATGATCTGTGGCGGCGAGGGATGGGAAATCACCAACAACACCGTCTGTGCCACCGCGCCCATGCCGACCAATCTCAGCGGGTCGGGTTATACGATGTTGAATAACATCTTCGCACCGCTGCACGGAACGCCGTTGTACATAATGCGGGAGAGCGAGGGTTTTGTGGCCGATCACAATATCCTCTGGCCTGGCGCGGCCTACTCCAAAGCACTGGTGGTCGAAGGTGCCTGGAAATCCAACGCCACCTCGATCGAAGCCATCCGCGAAAAGTACAAGCTCGAAGCCAACGGCATGGTCGCCGATCCCAAGTTCCGCAACGTGCCAAAGGCGTTTGTGAGTTCCGACTACAAACGTACCGCGCTGGCAACTGCAACCAAGATCATGCTGTCGCGCGGCGACGGGTCGATGTTCAAGGTCGGCGATCACATCGAGATCGATTTTGACGGCGTTGTTCGCAAGGTGACCGAGGTCACCGAAGACACGCTGGCGTTTGACCCCGCGATCCCCCGCCTGCCCAACGGCTCGCAGACGATCGCCAACTGGGGCGACAAGACCGACTTCAAATGGGACATCCGTCCCGCCCAGGGCAGCCCCGCGATCAAGGCCGGGAAAAATGGGGTGGATATCGGCTCGAACCTCAGCATTCAGGACTACGTCCAAGGCGATTTCGACGGCGACGGCATACGCGATCTGCCGGTCGTGCCGAAGGAGTGAAGCAATCGTTTCTAGTCGGCTTCGAGTAACCTAATAAACGGAGAGGGTTCTCCCCACCAAGTTACAAACAGATGGTCTCGAGCGCGACCCATCGCAACGTAGAGTAGGTTCTTCTCCTGCTGGTCAAACGCATCGGACTCATCGGCTGGGATTCGGACTTTTGCTTGGCGGAGCGGCAACTCATTTTTCCTGCATGCGACAACGAATACGGCTGCGAACTCCAGACCTTTGCAGGAAGACATTGTGCCAACACGAACTGACTGAGGAAATGACGAGTCCTCAAGCATGCATGTGCTCACCTTGGCACTGTTGAGTGCGTAGCGAAAGGACGCTGCTACAAAATTCCGACGTGCCAATACGGCTATCGCGCTTCCAGGCAGACCGCTCGCTATCAACTCTTTGACACGTTTAACGACAAAGGATGTCTCAGATTCCATCGTTGGTAATCCCCGAAGTACGCATTCACCTTCGTTGGGCGAACCGCTGACGATTTCTTTAGATGCGCCCGGTTCAAGTTTCTCACGAAGTCGGCGCAAGACCCGCTCTATTGCCAACGAGTTCCGATAGACCGTGTTCAATTGGCGCGTCCTGCCAGTGGTCGCGATACCGAGCGACTGCAGGCAAGAACCCGCTACAAAGATTCGCTGCACAGCGTCACCGATGAGCGTGAGGCGGTGGCTTTTTCCTCGTTGCGCAAGCGCAGATACAAACCGGAGTTCCTGCTCGTCGAGATCTTGGACTTCGTCTACAATTACGGCGTCAAACTCATGCTTGATCGCGCCTCGATCCAGTTCGTCTCGCACGGCGCGAACGATGTATGGCCATGGTCGCTGTCGACTGTCCTGAATCTGTTTGACCACGTCTCCAAAGCAGTTATCCCATAGCGCCTTTCGGTGAATTAGTGGCAACGCCAGCCCTCTTCCAGCGCGTGAACACAGGTAATACTCCGTCGGGTCAACAAGACCCCGGGCCACCACAACTCGCTTAAGCTCATCTGCTGCGAAGGCGGTCGTTAGTTTGGGACTAACGCGGAACAATTCTCCGGCAACGGTCGGCGGAATTGAAACTTCGCCATCACCGTCAAGCGGGCGAAGCCTAAGTCCGGCAAGATTGCTGTACTGGAGCGCCATAGAATGCACGGTGCTGACGTTGAGATTTCTCAACTCCGAGTCGGAGCATATCCCGCTCAGAGCTGCGGATATATAATTCTTCAGACTGCGGTTAAAGGTGACAACCAAAACTTTCAGCCCTCGGGACAAAAGGTGCTGGGCGCGGTACATCGCAACTACGGTCTTGCCGCTACCTGCAGGTCCACGAACCAGCAGGGGTTGCTCCGGGTCCGCTTCGACGATGGCGCGAAATTCCTTTGGCAGGAACCGTCGCCAAGCCGCAAAAGGTTCGGCTAGGGCGTTTGACAGTTCGTCCCAATTCGAGGGCGTCCAGGTGGGGGTGAGCGCAGCGCTGAGGGCCTTGTCCAGTGGTTTCGCAGTAGGCCTGCCGTGTAGCAGTCGGTCCAGCCCATCCGCTACTTCGTCGGATAGATGCGATATTGGATCGGGGGCATATATGGAGGCTGCAAGCTCATCCTCGGTACACCAAGTCCGGACCATCTCAAGCTGTTTCGGGTCAAGCCCCGTAGCTTTCAATTGGAGGTCGGTGAACGCGGCAAACAACTTAGGAGCATCAGTAATGGCGTGACTCTTGGGTATTTGGCGGATTCCGCCCAGCGATTCGGGTACGTCGACCAAGGTAGCGATTGGCGGTCCTATACTGGAGCTGGGGTCGCGGTAGGCATTATCATGAGTGCAGACTTGTAACAGGACATAGCCCGATCCCAACTTCGTTGCCAGCACCCTGAGGCCATCATCGACTCGAAGCGAGTAGACCTCGTCCCTTCCTTTGGACATGTGCAGCTTCTCGATGTTCAGTCCCGGCCGAGCAGGATCGGTATGCAGCTTTTCGAGAAAGTTGCTAACACGCCTTTGTCCTTGCTTTGACAATTTAAGCATGGACGCGAAGAAGCTGAAAGAAAGACTGATCGTATTGCTCATTTCCGTTCAAACCGCATTCTGCACCTATCCATCACGAATTCCAAGCCCTGGCCATTCTGTGGTGGCAACGTAGTGTCA
>JBGSMH010000638.1:0-2502 GCA_041740275.1 Phycisphaerae bacterium | reverse complement strand
CCGGGGGACCCGTTGCGCCCGAATATCGAAAAGGTTACGACTATTGGCTGGCGGCCAACGCGCTGGAGCATACCAGTGATGCGTATCAGACGCGGATGTGGGACAAGGATGGGCGGCCGCACGATCTGCCGGGGTACCGGGTGGACGCACTGACTGACGCCGCGATCGATTTCATCGACGAACGGCAGGCCGATCCGTTTCTTCTGATGGTCAGCTACCTCGAGCCGCATCATCAGAATCATCGGGATGATTATCCTGCGCCCGACGGCTACGCCGAGCGGTTTCACGGGCGTTGGACGCCGCCGGATTTGCTGGCATTGGGCGGATCGTCGCAGCGGCACTTGGGTGGGTATTGGGGGATGGTCAAACGCTGTGACGAGGCGTTGGGCCGCATCGCCGACGCGATCAAATCACTGAAGCTGCTGGATGACACGATCATCCTGTTTACGTCGGATCATGCGTGTCATTTCAAGACGCGGAACGCCGAGTACAAGCGGTCCTGTCATGACAGCAGCATTCGCGTGCCGACGATGCTGCACGGCGGGCCGTTTAGCGGGGGTGGGCAGATATCGCGACTGGTGTCACTGGTGGATCTGCCACCGACTCTGATTGACGCGGCGGGCCTGAAAGTGCCGGAGCAGATGGTGGGGCGTTCGATCCTGCCGCTCCTGGGCGGCAATCGCGACGCGGAGTGGCCGGGCGAGGTGTTTGTTCAAATCAGTGAGTCGCAGGTGGGGCGTGCGGTGCGAACATCGCGTTGGAAGTACGCGATCACCGCACCGGATAAGAACGGCGGGCAGGATTCGCGCTCGGATAAGTATGTCGAATCGGATTTGTACGACCTGCTGGCCGACCCGTATGAACTGAACAACATCATCAAGTCCGATGCGCATACGCAAGTCAAGGCGCGACTGCGCCAGCGGTTGGTGACGCGTATGATCGAGGCCGGTGAGGCCGAGCCGACGATCGAGACCGTCGGGGGCCAGCGTGCCGGTCAACGCACGGTGTCGGCAGAGGAAGTGGAGCAGTGAGGAAGTGTGGAATGTGAAATGTGGAGTGCGAATGTCGAGTGGGTAGTGAGCAGGCCGAGTCTGATTTACATCTTACGTCCTTCCTTTCCTGCAACGCACATGCAGGAAATAGGCCACCACCCGGGTGTCCTGCATTTCTGGCCGCTGGCGAGCGAGTTCCTCGCTTACCTGAGGCTCGCCCACCCGCTCGATTGTCAGACCGGCGTCCACAATGATATTGATCCAGTCGCTGAGCGTCCGGTGAAAAAACGGAACCGCAAACTTCTCAAAACGTTCCCGCTCCGACGCCGGTGCAGCGCCAAAAATCCATCGATCCACTCGTCCGTCCGTCCCGTCGTAGTATTTCCCCACCTCAATCGCGTAGGTCTTTCCTGACTCGTCACGCAGATTCTTCCGGTGCGGCGTATTGAAACACGGGTGCGTGATCGAAAACTGGAAAAATCCACCCGGCCTCAGTACCCGCCGTATTTCCGAGAGCGCCGTCGCCGGGTCGGGCAGGTCCATCATGCACATGAATGAGGTGACAAAATCGAATGATGCATTCGCGAACGGCAGTGCCTGCCCACTGGCTACCCCATATTCGATCCCCCTCGGTTCGCGTCGCTCGGCTTCGATCGCATGTGCAACGAACCGTGGCGATACATCCACAGCCATCATCTTTGCCCCGCGCTCGGCCACCTGGCGCGTGTTCGTCCCTTCGCCGCAGCCGACATCCAGCCCCAAGCGCCCGCTCACGTCTGGCAACATCAGCAAAAACGCCGGCGTGTTCATCAGATCGCGATAGACGTCATACCCGGCCCGTGACAATGTCGTCCACGCGTCCGCGTTCCCGTCCCAGTATTTCCCAACTTCTTCGTCGGTCATGCCCACGAATCTAGCATGCGTCACAGTGCCTCGTCACGCAATACAAGTGACGAAGAACCAATGACTGGTCTTGACTACGTTTTCACCCGATCCATCAGAAACACACTGAGCGGCCCGAAGACGAAGATGGGCAGCCAGGCCATGAGGGCGGCCCAGCGGTCGCGCCAGGCGTCGTTGGGGGGTTCGTCGGCGATCGACTGGCAGATAAAGATCATCGCCATGCACGCACCGACCAGCCACAGGCATTTCATCACGGCGAACTTGAGTTGCCCGTTTTCCCGGATCAGCACGCTGCTGATTGCCAGCAGCACCATGATGATGTTGAGCAGCAGTTGCGCCAGTCGGGCGTGTTTGACGCGCAACAGGTCATTGGCACCGTACACATTGGTGCGTTCCAGAAGCTGATTGATGCGGGGCGTGGAGAGAAAGTTGACGAAGTCGCCGGAGCGGAAAAGGGCGATCTCTTCGGGGGTAACGTTGGATTTGTAGTCGTCGATCGGGGTGACGACACGGTTGCGCAGGCCGAGCCCGATGTTGGAAACGTGCAGGCCGTCGGTGAGTTCCCAACTTTCGGTGGCAGGGTTATAGATCGCGTTGGTGGAGTCGA
>JBGSMH010000637.1:0-4383 GCA_041740275.1 Phycisphaerae bacterium | reverse complement strand
TTGTCTGCCGCAACGGATTCCGCTTTGACCAATCCCGTAAACGGATTAACATGCCCGCATACGCGTCATGGTGATTGACGCAGAGACGATCTACTCATTGTATAGGGGCACCGCCATCCGCACTCGCAAGTGGACCATCATCGCGATCATCGCCATCGTTCTGCTCATTGTCTTGGCAGCCGAGCGCTTCTGGACGGGGCTCGCGTGGGATATCACCTTCCGCGCTGGCATGTCGTATGGCGCGGACACAGCGGGTCAGTATACGAGTTATCAAGCGGCCCATGGGAAGTGGCCAACCCAGAACGAAGTGATTACGCGGCTTCAGTTCCTCGGCTCCGCAACGCAATCAGATCGGCGCATCGACCGGTACGCGTGTGGCCCCTATGGCGAATATGTCTTGGAAGTGCACCTGAAAGACGACGGAAAGGCCGAGTTCTACTGCTGGTCGCGGTAGTGCCCCTATAACCAAATAACTATGAATCCCGCCCCGCGTCAAGCGGAAAGGTCTCGCGCGGGCGCTTTTCTGCACCGGCCTTTTCCTTCTTAAGACGCCTTTCCAGATCGACGCCAAGTCGCGAATCATCGCTGGCGACAAACCCGAGGCCAGTCGATACAATCCCCCTACCAGCGGCCGGTTCAGTTCGACCAGACTTGATGCCCAGTGCGACCGACGCTGACCGCCCAACGCTGGCCTATCAGCGCACTCGGCATAAAGGTCTATTCGTTAGCCTGCACATGGCCATGACGCCCGACCAGTTGAACGCCCGCACGGCGACCTTCGAACAGATGGTCGCACAGCACTTCGGGTGGCTGGAGAGCGCACATGGGTTTCGTCGGGGAGAGAGCCGTCTGCGGGATGAAAACGAGCCACGTGATGGCGAGGTTTCAATTCGGTTCAAACGAGCCGACTTGGAGATCGATGTCGGGATGACCCTGTACTACGACAAGGTTGGCGTGGTGCTTCGCGATCCGAACTGGCACCGCAAGCCTAAGCCGCACGTGAAGTGGCTCAGCTTGGACGAGTTGCTGGGCGAGCCAACGACGCCTTGGACGCCAACGCCACTCGAAGAAGAGTTTGAGAACCTTTCGCGCCGGTTTCGTGCCGTTCAGGATGCCGCGCTTGCACCAAACGCCGAGGTATTTGCCCAAGTTGCGGCGGCGGGGAGTGCGGGCATAACCCGCCAACTATGAACCCCGCCCCGCGTCAAGCGGAAAGGTCTCGCGCGGGCGGTTTTCTGCACCGGCCTTTTCCTTCTTAAGACGCATTTCACCAAGCCCAAAGCCCAAAGCCCTAATCACTCTCCGCCAATCTGTGTTCATCCCGTCTGCATCTGCGTCATCCGTGTCCTATTCCTCATCCGCCACGATCACACCCTGTTCAATCGTTTGGCTTCACAGGCAAATCGCGGCTAGTATCGCGATCATGGATCGACTGATGCGAAGGCCAATACATTCCCCGACGGCGTGGCTGTGCCTGCTGCTGCCGATGGTCATCGGGCTCAGCCTGGACCTGGCCACCAAATACATGGCGGTGGATCGGCTTTTTATCGAGAAGTACGAGACGCCCACCGGTGCGATCGTCATCGACACCCACGAATACAAGATGATCCCCGGCCTGCTGCATTTTCAGTATCACGAGAACCGCGGCGCGGTCTTTGGTATCGGCCAGGGCGCCCGCGTGCTGTTTCTGATTGTCTCGGCGATGGCGCTGGGGCTGCTGGGGTATCTGTTCGTGAGATCGGGTCAGCAGCGGCTGTACCAGGTGTTGCTGGGGATGCTGCTGGCGGGTGTGTTGGGCAATCTGTACGACCGGGCGGTCTACGGGTATGTGCGCGACATGATCCACGCATTCCCGGCGGCGGGGATCTTCCCGTGGATCTTTAACATCGCCGACAGCCTGCTGTGCGTGGGGGTGGGCGGGATGTTTGTCTTTACGATGCTGAAACGTGACCATCCGATGACCGCCAAGCTCGATACGCCAATGCCGGACGCGGGCGAACCCAGATAGACGACAAGTGAATCACCACGGGATCACACAACACGATGTTTACGGACACGGATGAAGCCCATCTTCAGCGTGCCCTGCGGCTGGCGACCGCCGGGCGGGGACGCGTTGAACCCAACCCGATGGTCGCGTGTGTGTTGATAATCAACGATCAAGTGATCGGAGAAGGCTATCACGCCCGGTTTGGCGAAGCCCACGCCGAGCCGACGGCACTGGCATCCTGCACAACATCCCCCGCCGGCGCGACCGCGTATGTGACGCTCGAGCCGTGCTGTCACAAGAATAAGAAAACGCCCCCCTGCGCCCCCCGCCTGATCGAAGCGGGAATCAAGCGCGTGGTCATCGGCTGTCTGGATCCCAATCCATCGGTCAACGGGCAAGGCGTGTCGATGCTGCGACAGGCGGGTATTCAGGTCGATCTTGCACCCCAGCGCCTGCGACAACAGGCCGAGCAATTGATCGCGCCGTTTATCTTGCGAACGCTGTATGAGCGGCCTTATGTGACGATGAAGTGGGCGCAGACCGCAGACCGAAAGATCGCCGGTCATGAATGCGTGCGGCTGCAAATCACCGGGGAACCCGCGCAACTGGCGGTGCATACGCTCCGATCCCGCTGCGATGCGATCATCGTCGGTATCAACACCGTGCTGAACGACGATCCGAGCCTCACCGTTCGGGGGATATCCGATCCGCCGCGTACGCCCGAGCGGATCGTGCTGGATCACAAACTCCGCACCCCGCCCGGCAGCGAACTGGTCCGCACCGCCATCATGACCCCAACCGTGGTGGTGACGAGTCTGACCGCGCCGTCGATCAACTTTGATCCGCTGGTCAATCAAGGCGTCCGCGTGGTCTGGCCACCAGCCGAGCGAGACGATCTGCTCAGCGCCGCGTTGACCGCTGGGGAATATGTCAAAAGAACCTACACGCATGTGTTGATCGAACCCGGGCCGACGCTGGCGCGATCGGTCTTCCGATCCGGCATTTGCGATCGGATCTGGGTCTTTGAATCAACGCGCGTACTGGATGATGCCTCCGCCCCAACCGCTGCGGACATCCCCGAATGGTTCGTCAAAAGCGGGACCGTTCGCGTCGGCGCCGATACGCTCCATGAATATCTCAACACCCAAAGCCCGGCGTACTTCAGCAACATTCCCAGCGTCGATTTTGATTTGTTAGCCTCCGGTGAAATCGTCAAGGACATCCACCCAGCGGGTTAGCGATTGTCGGTCGCGTGGGTATGATCATCGCCCATGAAGGACCCGGTTGATCACCTGAAGGCATTGATTCGCGACATCCCTGATTTCCCCAAGCCGGGGGTATTGTTTCGCGACATCACCCCGCTGCTGGCCGACCCGCAGGGGCTGGCGATGTCGATCGAGTTACTCGCCAACCCGTTTCGCGGGCGGGGAATCGATATCGTCGTCGGTGCCGAAAGCCGCGGGTTTATTTTCGGCACCGCCGTCGCGTGCGCGATCTCGGCGGGGTTTCAACTGGTGCGCAAACCCAAAAAATTGCCGTGGAAAACTGTCGCCCGCACCTATGCGCTCGAATACGGCACCGACACGCTCGAGATGCACGCCGACGCGGTTACGCCCGGGCAGAAGGTGCTGATCGTCGATGACGTGCTCGCCACCGGCGGGACGATGAAAGCCTGCTGCGAACTGGTCGAACAACTCGGCGGACAGATCGTCGGCCTTGCGGTCCTGACCGAACTGACCTTCCTGAAAGGCCGCGAAAAGGTCGCGCCGCATCAGGTCCATTCGGTGATCACTTACTAGAGTTTGGTCATGCCCACGACGCTTGTGACCATCGCCCTGCTCGGCGGATTCGTGGTGTTAATCGGCGTGATCGTCACACGCCGGGTGATCCGACATCGCAAACGCGCCAAGCCGGTCGATCCCGAGGTCGACGTCGAGCGGTGCCGCTCTGCGGGTATCCGATGGATCAACTCGAGTTGCTCCGTTGCCCCGAGTGCGGCCGGGTCCGCGGCTTCGACGCCACCGCAGAAGAACTCGGACTGACCGACGACCAACTCCGTCTCGCCAAGACCCGGGCGGATCAGAGGCGAAACAAGCCCTGAATCGACAAACGCGTTGTAGCCGCAGATCAATGCCGATGAACGCGGATCGGATTTTTGTCGCGATCTTGCGTTGCAACAATTCACTTGTTGCATTTGTTGCATCGGTCCGAATCCATACGAAAATCGTAACTGCTGGCCGCCGCGAACCCGCCGGGGGTCTGCCAAATCTTCGGTCTCGGGTATGATATGTTGATTCCGGTTTGGATGCCGGGAAAGGAAATAGCCATGGATCGGCTCGGAAAGATCGATGTGGACGAACTTCAGCGGCGGATGCGGGCGGCGTATGAGCAGACGA
>JBGSMH010000636.1:0-6485 GCA_041740275.1 Phycisphaerae bacterium | reverse complement strand
GGCGGTGGGCAGTGGGCAGGCCCAAGACGGGAGACAGGAGATCTGGTTCTTCACGAACCACGAATCACGAGCCACGAACCACGGATTCTGAAAATCCGTTTCCCGGCGTCCGACCAGAAGATGATTGGCAAAGCCCTACTTGCATGGCTTGCCGACCTGACGATGATCGGGTGAGTCTGTACATAGGAGAAATATCGTGGCAGCAGGCGTGCGGAAATTGGACGTGTTTGGAACAACCCCGGGCGGAAAGCAGGTCGATCGTTGGGAGATCGATAACGGTGCCGGCCTGAGGGCGCAGGTGCTGAATCTCGGCGGGATCGTCACCCGTCTCAATACGCCGGATCGAAACGGGCTGTCGGAAAACGTCCTCCTGTCGCCGCGTGATGTGGGGACGATTTTTTCACCGGGATGGGGTTATCTGAATTCGATCGTCGGGCGTTTTGCCAACCGCATCGCGTACGGCAAGTTTTCGCTCGATGGCGTGACCTACTCCCTGGCGACCAACGGCGGATCGCACACCCTGCACGGCGGACGGGTCGGGTATGACCGGCGAATCTGGGATGTCACGCCTGTCCAAGCCGACGACGGACCCGCATTGCGGCTGTCGCTGGTCGATCCGGATGGGACCGAAAATTTTCCTGGAACGGTGAATGTCACTGTCACTTATACATTGACAAAAGAGGGTGCATGGCGGATCGACTATGAAGCGACCAGCGACCGTGCCACGCCGATTAATCTGACGCAACATGCGTATTTCAATCTGAAGGATGCAGGCCGATCGAGCGTGCTGGACCATGTCGTCCATCTCGATGCGACGCACTACACGCCCGGCGACGCCACGCTGATCCCGACCGGCGAGCGCGAGCCGGTGGCGGGGACGGTGTTCGATTTCACGACACCCAAGACGATTCGTCGCGACCTGTCGAAACTGACCAACACGCCGCAGGGCTTTGATAACAATTTTGTCGTCCCCGGCGAACCGGGAACGCTTCGCCAGTGCGCCCGCGTGACCGAACCGACCACCGGCAGGGTGATGACGGTTTGGACGACCGAACCGGGCGTGCAGTTGTATACGGGGAACTTTCTGAACGGGACGGTGATTGGTGCCGATGGGTTTGCGTTTGCTCAGCACAGTGCGTTGTGCCTGGAGACGCAGCATTTTCCGGATTCGCCCAATCAGCCGAGGTTCCCCAGTTCGATTCTGCGGCCCGATCAGACGTACCGGCAGCGGACCGAATATCGTTTTGGCACCGATCGCTGAGGGGTGCGGCAATTTGTCGCACTGGGCGGATTTGTCTATCGACGCTGATGCGTCGTCCCTATAGTCCTCGCACAGCCCGTGGGATGGCATTATACAAAATTCGCCTGGCTCGGATTTCAGACGCTCTGGCTTCTGTTTGTCCTGCCCGGTCACACGCGCGGACTGATTAGTTGGGTTCAACCCAAGACCGTGTCTGATCCGACGCATGCGCAAGTCGATTCCTGCTGTGCCGTCCGCGTTTCTACGGATGTCCCGCCCGATGGCAAACCTACGCGTGAACAGCAGAAGAACTGTGCGGTCTGCTACTACGTGGTCGGGCTCATGCCGCCGCCGGTGATGGATCTGTCGATCCCGGACCTGGGGTTGCTTACGATTTTGCCACTGATTGCTCCGCACGATCGTGCCGAGCAGGAGCACCTGCTGACCTATTACGCCTGCGGCCCGCCGGTCTGCTGATCGATTCATTACAACTCGTTGATTGACTGTGCTTTCCCCTTTTTGGCATCGAAAGGAAAAACTCGATGATCAGGGAAAATGCGCGCGGCGGGGCGTTTACACTGGTCGAGTTGCTGATCGTCATCGGCATCATCGCGGTCCTGATCGGGATCCTGATGAGTGCCCTATCGGCAGCCCGACTGGCGGCCAGACGCCTGAGTTGCGCCAACCAATTGAGGCAGATCGGTCTTGCCACGCAGCAGTATGTAAATCAGAACGACGGTGCGTTCCCGCGCAGCTCACATTCGGCCTCTTCGGTCGGGGTGTTGAGTTGGCCTCGGGCGCTGATGCCGTGCCTGGGATACCCTGATGACAGTGGCGGGCCGAACTTCGATCGCATTCGTAAGACGCTCTATCGTTGCCCGGTCGATCCGCGCGCGGGCAATACCTGGAGCTATGGGCTGAACGTGTACTTTGAGCTTTCCCCCGCCGAGACCGGTGGGGCGATATTCCCGAAGATCACCAAGGTCCGGCACGCCTCAGAAACGGTGCTGTTCGCAGAGCTTCGAACCAGTCCCGGCGCGGATCATTTTATGGCTCATTTCTGGAGTGACGGCGGCGATACCGAGGTGGACGTCAAGCGCCACGCCCCGTACCAAAACTATGTATTCGTCGACAGCCACGTCGAACTGCTACGTTTAGACCAAACGTATGCGCCCGATCGTGGGGTGGACCAATGGAACCCCTTAACAGCAAAGTAAAATCATGCATTTAAGAAAAATCTCAACGGCAATCGCATCAATGTTCTTCGTATCACTGACTTCGACAATGACATTCGCCGCCATGCCTCCGATGGGCGGGCCGATGATCATGCCCAGTGTCAAATACAATGAAGTGAGCAAAACGCTGACCGTAAGTGGCGTCGAAGACGATAACGGCGATCCGATCTCCGTCGTCCCGGTGCTGACGCCGCACCCGGAGTTCGAAATCCTCCACGGCTCACTCTATGAACCGCTGAAGGATCAGGCCTATAACCGACAGTACGGCTGGAACATGGATAGCGCCAGCGATCCGTTTCCGTCCGACAAGGCGATCTGGTTTGAGGTCATCTCGTCCAGCCTTGGGCTGAAGGTGTATGACCGGATGAGCTACATGCCGATTCTCGAAGCACCCGGGTCGAAATGGCTGTGGAATCGGGCCATGGCGCACAATGCCTATGCGGTTGAACCACAGATCGGCGCGTTCTCGGCGACCTACAAACTGTATGTCGGCGACCCGACCACCGGCGTCGAAGATACAAGCTTCAGCGGGACGCAAGTGACGCTGGACTGGTCCAGCGTCCCCGAACCGGCGTCCCTGTCGATGCTCGCGATCGCCGGAGTGCTGCTGCGGCGCAGGCGTTAGGCGAAATTTTCCATGCACGCCGAACCCTCTCCCGAAGACCCAGAGAACGGGCCGGGAGAGGGTTTGAGGCGTGGGCTAGTCGATCGCGTAATACCAGATTAGTGTCGCCGACTCTTTGACCAGGTCGTGATTGCTCAGGCGGCGGCTGTCGAGTCCGGACAGTTCAAACCCCAGTTTCTCCAACATCGCGGCGGCGGGGGCGTTGTTGGTTTGGGTCAGAATCGTGACCGCCCGCAATTCCAGTTCCCGTGCCCGCTCGATCAACTGGTACAGCATGACGGTCGCCAATCCCTGCCGTCGATATTCGCAGTCGATTCGCAAATCCAGGACTCGCATCGTCCCCAGAATGAGGTCGGTTTGCGCCACGAGCGAGCCGATCACTTGATCGTCATGATCGGCAATCATCGCCACGCCTTCTTCGATTCCACCGGCGACCTGCTTGAATGCAAATCGCGTTTCGTCATCAAGCACATTGGGTGCGATCAGTTTTTCGCGTAGTGGACGTTGTTCGATGCGAAATCCCACAGACAATCCCTCGCCGCTGCGGTCTATGTGCAGATATTGATGCGATTCGATCACGCAATCGATCTCCTCAACAGATCCCAGGTCGTCAGCGGTGGCGGGGCGGATGTTCATGGTGCAGAGATTGTAGTGCGTGAGGGAATAGTTTGAAGTTTGGCGTTTGTGTTGTGCCGAAGCAAGAATCTCCCTTTTCTCGGCGAACGACGGACCAATTCTATCCTCCTCGCCCTCAATTGTGTACGGACCGGAGACATGGGTAACACCCGTCCGCGCTCACCCTTCTTCGCAAATCTACGCGGCAATGCGGACGTATTCGCGGCGGCGTAGGTTGTAGATGTGTCGCCAGGTCCAGTGGTCGAAGGCGGGCGTTACTTCGTCGCTGATGCGCTTGAAACGTCCCTTCATCGCGTCGCCGATGAGGTCGGTCGTATCGACCTTTTTGGCGTCAAATGTGGTCCAGACGATGATGCGGGTGATCTGCTGCGAACGCTCGGCGCTGCGGGCGATCGCACTGGCGTCATCGCCTTGCCAGACGCGGACGCGATCCTGGTGATAATTGCCGTGCCGGATCGATGAAGCGGGGGCTTTGGGGTCGGGTTTGCCCAGCCACAGGTAGTACGATGCGGGGCTGGACGGAAACAGACTGCGTCCCGGCTCCGGCCCGCCATGCGAGGTGCGGACGTAGGTGCGGGTGGTGGCGTCTTGAACGTCGGATGCCAGAATATCCGTTGCGATTCGGTCAATCGGCGGTTCAGAAGGCGTAAAGACCCGCGCGGTAAACTGTGCCAGATTGACGATCACAAACACCGCGATCGCGCCCGAGCGCAGCCACCACGTCGGCAATCGGACGATCAAGGCTGCACACAGGATCAGGAATGCAGGGACGACCACGCCCACATACCGCGGCATCCACACGCTCTTGTCCGTAAATCGCGGCGAAAACGAGATCAGCCCGACCAGCACGATCACGACAATCGACGCGGTCAGCACGCGGAGTGCGTTGCGCGTCAGCGTGCGACGTCGCCAGATAATCGCAACCAGGAGCAGCGTCGCCAGAACCGAAATCGCGATCAGCACGGATTTATTCCACGCGACCGTTTCGGCGGTGAACTGACCCTTAAACTGTCTCCACGATTTGGCGAACGCCTGTTTGAACGGCGTGATGTTGTCGGGGGTGGTATAAAAGGCGTAGACGCTCTGATCGGTCTCGGCCGGCATTTTGGGCAGGCGCGGCCATTGGATATCGGCGGGGGACTTCAGCGCGATCGCGGAAAAGCCATCAAAGACTGTTGCCGGGGTCTTGGCGCTCTGGCTGTACATGATGAACGCGGGTACGAACAGCCAAAGCCCGATCCACAGGGTTCGCCGCGCCACGCCGGTGCGATCGACGGAGAGGTCTTGGGTTAACCGGTCAAGTCGCGCCCGTGCCGGACAGAAGATTCGCCGCCAGGGGATTAAGCCGATCGCGAGCAATGCCAGCAGGATCAGCACCGATGCCTGCAATAGTTTGAGCGTACGCGGGTTGACCTGTGACGCCTCATCGACGCGTTCGATCTCTTTGGTGCGCGGCCACTCCCAGCCGGTGAGATAGGCACTGGTGGTGTAGAGCGTCAGACGCCCGAGTTCGCGGCCGCTGTTGTAGGGTTGCACCCATCCGGTGCCGTTGGCGTCGACGCTGAACGTCCCGTCATCGCGCACCACCTGATCAACGCGATTGCTGAACGCATCGTAGTACGATCGTGTGCCCAGCGTGATCACATACAGCCCGGCGACAAACAGCAGGATTGTCGGAAAGTAAAAGCGCGGCCACATTGCATGCGGATAGCGCACCACTTCCTTGAAGCGCCACCAGATCATCAGGTCGTATCGTTTTCGGATCAATTCATAAACGCCCGCAACGCCCACCACGATTGGCCAGGCGAGGATCGCGGGCAGTTTCCATAGACCCGCCCAGTATTGTTTTGGATAGCTGATCCAGATCAGCCCGCTGACGATCAGAACGAAGTACCCCAGCGCGTGATAGCCCAGCATCGCCGCCCCGGCACCGACCCAGCACAGCCACGCCGTCCACGTTCGCGTGCGAAGCCACCAGAGCAGGCAGGCGATGTAAAGTGTGACAAAAAGCCAGAACGGCATGTACATTTTGGCGTCACGTGAATAGATCAGCAGATACGCGCTGAAGCATGCCAGTGTCGCCGCCAGCAGCGAGACGCGCACGCCGAACATTTGCCGCGCCAGAAAGTAGATCGCCGGGACCATCAGCGTCCCAAACAGGGCGGGGAAGAATCGCAGATAGAAGGGGGTCAAAACGATCCCGTTTTCGACGATCCGGGAGGTGGGGGTGAAGGTGTACCCGGCCGATCCGCGACCATCCGCCGGTGCAGGACGCTCGACCAAATCCCCGTTGTACGGCATCCCCTGTGCCAGCCACCACAGCACTTCATAATGCAGCGGGGTGAATGATCCCTCGGCCAACTGGTTGACCAACTCCTGATAAGTCCCGACGACCCGCCCGGCGGTCGCCGATTCATCCCCCCAAATCGCCGGTCGATCCAGTGCGACAAAGCGCAGCACCCCGGCAATCAGCGTCAGTACTAGCAATATGCACAGGACCATGCCTCGCCGCGGCTTATAGGGTGAGCGAAAACCATCGGTCGGCGGCGGGGCATATTCAAGCGGTTCGGTCATTCCGCTTATACATACACGCCAACTTGTGGTTTATTGAAACCCAAGTCGCGGATTTTCATCGACTTAAAGATCAGAACGGCACGGACTGATCCATCCAGTCGTCGGCCTTGAGGACTTGCTTGCGGTTGAATCGGCTCAGACGCTCGGCACGCGCCTGGGCGAGCTTGATCAGGCG
>JBGSMH010000635.1:0-3960 GCA_041740275.1 Phycisphaerae bacterium | reverse complement strand
CGCCGGCGGAAGCCGCGCGGCAGAGACGGTCGGTGCGACCAGCCCCGGGATGGCTAGCGGCCTGGCCGCCGTCTCACCGATGTCGCGCGTCGTCAGCCCCCCGACCTATGTACAGGCCAAAGACGCGCTTTCCCCGGCGATGGGTGGCGCGTCGCTGTTCGGCTTCGCGTTTGTACTGCTCGGCATCCTCGCCCTCTCCGGCGGCGTGCTGGGGACCAAGCCGGCGCTTCTGGAAAACTTTAAGGACATGACCTTCATGGTCCTGACCGCCATCGGTCTGGGCGTTGTCCTCCTCGGCTTCATCGGCGGTCTGGTGATCGGCAAAGTTAAGGGCTGATTACAACCGTTCGCAGAATCAAAATCGCCCGGGTCGTGTAACACGGCCCGGGCTTTTTCGTTGGGCGATCTACGCGGGACTCGCGCCCGCATCCACCGGTTGCGGCGTGGAGGTCGGGCCGTTGGAGGTGACGATTCCGTTCTGGAAATGAATGCGGTCGATGCGGGGGTAGCGGGCGGTGTGCGCGACGTCCCAGCCGTGATAGCAGATCCAGTCCTGCCCGTGACGATCCTGAAATAACGAGTGATGTCCCGGCCCGCGAACGGTGTCGGTCGATTGCAGAATCTTGCCTGGCTGTTCCTCAAACGGACCCGTCGGCGACGCCCCCACGGCGTAGCGGACGTGATAGGTGTGGTCCGTCCAGTTGCCGCAGCTATAGGTCAGGTAATACCGTCCGTCACGACGGGTCAGCCACGGGCCTTCCTGCCACGGGTGATGGGCGATCAGTTGCAGTGGTTCGCCATCGACCTGTTGCGGGCTCTTCATCCGGTAGACGTATATCTGACCGGCTGTCAGACCGTTCTGGCTGCCGTGTTCGACGGTGTAGTAGAGGTACATCGTCCCGTCGTCGGCGATATGCGGGTGCCCATCGATGCTGCCAAAGGGGATGACCACGCCTCTGTCCTCGTACGGGCCTTCGATGTTCTCCGAGACCGCCAGCCCGACGCGATTGCCAGCGTTTTTCGGAGAATCGGCCGGCGAGGCGGTGTAATACAGGTGGTAAAGCGTGCCAATCTTGATGACTTCGGGTGCCCAGAAATGCTTGTGATTCCATGCCAGTGCGTCGCCGGGCGTGACCGCACCTCGGACGAAGGTCCAGTGGACCAGATCGTCCGACCGGTGAATGGAGATTCCGCGGCCATCCCGGGCTTTGCCGGTGGAAAAGAGAAAATACGCGTTTTCCGATACATCCCACATCAGAAACGGGTCGGCGAGATATTCGTGGATGATCGGATTGGTGTAGGTCAACATAGTGCGGTTTGCTAGGGCTTGAGCGTGTTGGTGTGATCAAGGGCACCGAATCGGCGGTTGCGGGTGGAGAAACTGCGGATCGCCTCGTGCAGTTCTCTCACCCCAAACTCCGGCCAGAGCACGTCGCTGACAAACAACTCGGCATAACTGATCTGCCACAGCAGATAGTTGCTCACCCGCATCTCCCCGGCGGTGCGGATCAGCAAATCCGGGTCAGGCCAACCAGCGGTGTAAAGATGATCCGAGATCGTCTCTTCGGTCACTTCATTGGGCAATAATTCACCCGCCTGCACCTTGTGGGCGATCGCCTGTACCGCATCAGTAATCTCGGCGCGCGATCCATAGTTCAGCGCAAGGACCAGATTCAGGCCCGTGTTGTGACGGGTTTGCTCAAGGGTGATGTTGACTTCATCCAGCACTTCTTCGGGCAGATTGTCGAGTCGGCCGATCTGGTGAAAGCGGATGTTGTTTTCCATCATGGTCGCGCGTTCGCTGCGGAGGTAGTCGATATACATCCGCATGAGAAACGACACCTCATCAAGCGGACGTTTCCAATTCTCGATGGAGAACGAATAAAGCGTGAGAAAGTCCGGCCCGCCATGGTGTTTGCGAAGCCGGGCGCACTCGGTGACGACGGTCTTGACGGTTTGCGCGCCCTGTTGATGCCCGGCGGTTCGGACCGAACCCTGTCGAACCGCCCAGCGGCCGTTGCCGTCCATGATGATCGCGATGTGCCGAGGTATACGCTCGGCGGGGATGTCAAAATCGGGTTGGGTCAAGTCAGTCCCAGATCAAAGTTAAGCGCAGAACCTGAACAGAACACTCAAATATGAATTGCCCATTCTACTCATTCGCCTCGGCGACGTGAATCAGGTGATAGTCGTAACCATCCGCCAGGGCTTGCCAGGTCGCGTCGATGATATTGGCACTGACGCCGATGGTGCCGAAAAACTCGGGCTTGCCGTCGGCATCCTTCCGCTTCCATTCGATGATGACTCGCACCGCAGCCGCCGATTCGTCGCGGGAATTGACCACGCGCACTTTATAGTCGGCCAGATGTAGCCGGTCGATCTGTGGATAATGGTGCTTCAGCGCCTTGCGCATCGCCCGATCGAGCGAATCGACCGGTCCCGATCCCTCGGCCACCCGGTGCTCGTCGGTCTCACCCACCACCAGTTTCACGCTCGCCTCGGCCATCGGGGTTTGGGTCTTCTGTTTGAAGATCACCACGCGATAGTGCGTCAGATCATAGAACGACCGATATCGCCCGATCTGACGTCGCAACAGCAGTTCAAAACTGGCCTCGGCGCTTTCAAACTGAAATCCGGCGTTCTCCAGATCCTGCACCTGAACCAGCACCTTGCGCAGCACATCCTTATCGTTTTCGATATTAAACTTTCGCCCGGCTTTGGCGGCGATATTGCTGGCACCCGATAGCTCACTGACGATCACCTTGCGGCTGTTGCCAACCGATTCGGGCGAAACATGCTCGTACGTTGTCGAGTCTTTCTGCACCGCATGGACGTGCATCCCGCCCTTATGTGCAAACGCCGACTGCCCCACGAACGGCTGGCCGGTGACGGGGTTCATGTTGGCGATTTCGTAGACGTAGCGGCTGGTCTCGGTCAGCTTTTCCAGCTTGCCGGGCTGAAGGCAGTCGAGCTTGTATTTCAGTTGCAGATTGGCGATCAGGGTCAGCAGATCCATGTTGCCGCATCGCTCGCCCACGCCGTTGATGGTGCCCTGGGCGTGGGTCGCGCCCGCGCGGATGCCCGCAATTGCGTTGGCGATCGCCAGCCCCGAATCGTTGTGCGTATGTACGCCGATCGTCGTGCTGATTTGCCGCTTGAGACGCTCGACCGCATCGGCGACCTGCTCCGGCAGCGTCCCGCCATTGGTATCGCACAGACACAGCACATCCGCCCCGGCGTCCTGGGCGCTTTGCAGCGTCAGGATCGCGTATTGCGGATTGCTGCGAAACGTGTCGAAAAAATGCTCCGCGTCATAGACCACAAACCGGCCTGCCGACTTCATCAGCTTGACGCTATCGAAGATCATCGCCAGGTTTTCTTCCAGCGAGACGTTAAGGACGACTTTGGCATGAAAATCGCTGGTCTTGCCGACGATGGTGACCACCGGCGTCTCTGCCGCCAGTAGCGCTCTGAGCGTCGTATCCTCTTCCGGCTTAACCCCACGGCGGCGGGTCATCCCAAACGCCGACACGCGGGCGTGCTGCAGCGGGATCGACTTGATCTGTTGGAAGAAGGCTTCATCCTTGGGGTTGCTGATCGGAAAGCCGCCCTCGATGTAATCCACGCCCAGTTCATCGAGCTTGATCGCGATCTGGAGTTTGTCCTGCAGCGAGAGGCTAAAGCCTTCGCCCTGGGTTCCGTCGCGTAGGGTGGTGTCGTAGATTTCGATCCGTTTGGTCGGTGCCATGTGCCGCTCCGAAGAATAAAAAAAGCCCCGCCGAAGGTGGCAGGGCTTGGTCGTGTGATCCGTTGGTGTCGGTCGAAACGATCAGCCCTGCGCCCGAATCCGGGTGCGAATCATGTTGCAGGGAATCTGGATCGACAAACACATTCAAATAAAGATATCCATCCGCGCCCGTGCGTCAAATATGCCATGTTGAATCCCCCATGGTTAGCCGC
>JBGSMH010000634.1:0-10370 GCA_041740275.1 Phycisphaerae bacterium | reverse complement strand
ACTCGGCGACCTGAACAACAACAACCAGTTCACCTTTCTCACCAGCCAGTTCGGCGGCGACCGGTCCGTATGGGTCGCCACGATCCCCGAACCCACGACGCTCGGCCTGCTCGCCCCCGCGATCATTGGCCTGCTCCGGCGGAGAAGGTAACGGGGCTGCGAGATTGGGAATTCGCCTGGTGCTTGCTGCGACCGAATCAGGACGTAAGCGATGCGGTGCGGGCGGTTTCGAACATTGCCAGGACATTCTCGGGCGGCGTTCCGGCTTGGACGGCGTGGGACGGGCCCAGGATATATCCGCCACCCTTGCCGAGGACGCGAATCCGGTCGAGCGTCTCTGTCCGGACTTGTTCGACAGTGCCAAATGGGAGGGTTTTCTGCACGCTCACGCCGCCTTCAAAGCAAAGCTGGTGGCCGAAGTCGCGTTTGAGCGCGACGGGGTCCATGCCATCGGCATCGAACTGTAACGCCTGGAGGATATCAATTCCCATTTCCACGAGTCCAGGCACCGCAGGCATGACTGCACCATCGGTGTGGTAGATCACCTTGGCACCAAGCTCGTGGATGACGCGGTTGATGCGCACATGGTGGGGGAAGATGAATTTTCGCCACATGTCCAGCGACATCAGCATGCCGTTTTGCCCGCCAATATCGTCGGCGGTGAAGATCAGGTCGATGCGTCCGCGCCCCGCCTCAAGGGTGCGGCGGACGTGATCGACGAGAAAGTCGGTCACCCGCTGGAGGATCTCGACAATGATTTCAGACTCGTCGGCCATATCGCTGAAGGCCTGCTCGAAGCCGCGCATGTACCACGCCGACTCAAAGACGTTGAAGTTGAGCGACATCATGCAATACGGACCGCCGTCGGCGTCGGCCTGAGCAATGAGTTGAGGGATGACGGCGTAGTCGAACCACGCGGTCTGCGGCCATGGGTGGCGCGCCAGTTCGTCCAGCGAGGTCACCTGGCGCAGCGGGTAATGCGAGATTTCCTGATACTCGCCCACGCCATAGCTCATCGGCGAGCGGATCACGCCCCAGTGGTCCTCACCGGGCTTGCGCGTAGGCCCTTTGTACGCCGGACAGACGACGCGGATATCGAGCAGCGGATTCAGATAGTCGTCCACCCCGATTCCGCGAGTCCGGCGCAGCAGGCTATCGAATGCCAGACGCACCGGAGGATTCAACCCGGCACATACCATCGCGATGGGCACGCGGTCGGTCAGTTGATGCGCAAGTGCAAGCCGCACCCGCTCGTGATGGTTCAGAGTTTCTTTCATGAGGCAGGCCTTCCGCAGGGGGATGGCGGGGTGTAGGGCCAATCAAAATCAATCGATATTTTCCGATTATGATCTAGCCGGCGACCGTCGTCAAACCATCCGACCTGTCCATCGTGCTGCTTGCCCGCTTGATTGCGAAGCCGGAATCATCAAGAAAGCAGGCAAGTTAGACTGTGGATTCGTCCGGCTTCTATTACGATCAGGCGTCAGACTTTGCGGGCGCTACGACCGCGAGCTATTTTGATACCACGATCTTTGAGCCCTCATTCTTCTGCAAACGATTGGACGAACCGAAGCGATGAATACTGCACCCGCAACCGCCAGCCGCAAGGGTTTCTTTAATGCCGGCTATTTTCGCGCGCACATGTACACGTGTGTGCCGGGCCACATCCGCCATGACTTGCAGCGGATGAAGGATGCGGGCACCGACGCGGTGACCGTAAGCGTTCTGGAACAAGACTTGTTCGCGGCGGTCGAGAATCTGCGGGTCATTCACCAGACGGCCCGCGATCTTGGGATGCGTTTGTATGCCGACATCTCCCGCTGGGGCGGACTTGTCGCTGGCACCCCCAAGGTCCCCAGTCTCTGGGCCTCGTTGCGGCCGGAGGTCTGGAAACGGCATGCCGATGGCCGGCCAGTGCCGAGCTTCGGCGATCTGTGCCCGACGGCGAGTGTGTTTCACCCGGCGACCTATGCGTTCTTCCTTGAGCACCTGCAACGGACGCTGACCGTCGTCCCGTTCGACGGCATTTTCTGGAACGAACCGAAGGCAATCGGCATCCCGGACCACAGCCCAGTGGCGGTGTCGTGGTTTAACGAACGCGGCCTCGACATCAATGACCGGCACGTCCACGCCCGGGCTCATGCCGAGTTCTTCGGGAGACTCAATGTCGAAGCGCGGCAACTGGCGCCGAACCTGGATATCTGCTGCTTCCTGACGCCCGGTTCGATGCCTTTTGCAGAATATTTCGCGGACATGGCGGAACTCAACACGTTCGGCTGTGACGGCCGGGCGTGGCGAAGCGAAGACGAGATCCATCCCTTAGCCTATAAGGGCAAATGCCTGCCGGACCTGGCGCCCCCGTTCATGGAAATAGCGAGGAAACGGGGACTAAAGTCATTCGGATTCATCGAGAACATTGAGGTTCCCGATTCCTATCTGGAGGCATTGGATCGGCGGTTACCCGAAACGCTGGCGATGGGGTTTGACCATTTCCTGTATTACTACTACGGCCGCAGCGTCGAGAGTCCGGATCGATGCATGGAGATCGTTCTCCGTCATGTAAAGCAATGCGCTTTTTCTTCAAGGTAAAATCACGCCCGTATTAGGAATCCCGATTAAGGCGATCTCAACTTGATAATTCGCGGTTGAGATCGTGAGGAACCAATTCTCCAATGCACTCGCAATCGCGCAACAGGAGTGTAAGTCTGGAGGGAAGTGTTTCGAGTTTCAGGTTCACCGACCTGAAAACCCCACCCCGCCCTCCGGCTGAGTACATGGAGAGGGGGTCAGAAATGAAGAAAAGAGGCGTTAAGATGGGTAATTTCCAGCACTAAGCTGCCCTTCCGGATACGCGCGCAAGTCTTTATTTTGAAATGGGTTAGAAATGGTTCTCGTCGAAAAGACACCATTTTTTGACAAATCGCAAAATTCAAATACGCGCGGCAAAATTTTCGGCCCTTCACAACACTTCCAGCCGGACGCTGGGGGTGCTGTTGCGTTGATCGACCTGGGCTCTGACCAAGCGAGTCATTTCTTCCAAGGCGATCCGGAGTTTGGCGGGGCCTTCGAAATTGGCGTGGGGGCGGCCTTGATCGGAATGAAGTCGCAGCTCGGTAAACATCGGGATTTCGCCCAGCAAAGGCAAACCCAGCGCCTGCGCCGCGCGAGCGGTGCCGCCGCGACCGAAGATGTCGTGCTCGGTCCCGTCGGGTGCGACAAAATAGCTCATGTTTTCCACCAGACCCAGCACCGGGGCGTTGAGTTGCTGGAACATCTTCACCGCCCGCACCGCATCGTCCAGCGCCACCTGTTGAGGCGTGGCGACGACGACCGCGCCAGTCAGTTGCAACAACTGACACAGCGTCAGCGACACATCGCCTGTGCCTGGCGGGAGATCGACGATCAGGTAATCCAGCGCCGGCCATTCGGTGTTGTCCAGCAACAGTTGCTTAAACGCTCCGTGCGCCATCGGCCCGCGCCAGATCAGGGGCTTGTCTTCCTCAACCAGCGACCCGATCGTGATCGCGTGCAGCCCATGAACCTGCATGGGCAGGATCTTGTTATTGGCCATCTTCGGCTGGGCACCTTTGATGCCGAGCATGGAGGGCATGGACGGACCATAGATATCCCCGTCCATGAGGCCCACGGTCGCGCCGGTTCGCTGCAACCCGACTGCCAGATTGACCGCGACGGTGCTTTTGCCAACCCCGCCCTTGCCCGCGCCGACCGCAATCACATGTTTGACCTGGGGCAAGGCTTTGTTGGTGGCCGGGGCTTCATTCCCGCGCGATTTGCTCGTCACCACGACAACCACATCAGTAGCGCCCAAAGTCTTGACCACCGTGGTGATGTCTTTTTCCAGACGATCCTTGCTCGGAGAGGCGGGATTGGGCAATTCGAGCGTCACCGACACGTTCGTCCCGTCAATCACGACATCTTTGACCAGATTGAGCGTCACGATGTCCTTGAAGACCTCGGGTTCCTGAACCTGACGCAACGCCTGAACGACATTTTCTTTGGTAATTGGCATAGTCCGGCGATTATAGGTCGCCTGCGGGTGACGCAAGGCGCAGAACCCGACCGAGTTCTTACTAATATGGCGTATGGCGAATGTTAAGTCTGCGCTAGCGGCTTGATTCTATTGTTTGAGCGGTTGGAATACTCACGGGGAAATAGTGGAGACCACATGACCAAGACTGCCGAGGCTGTCACGCGTACGGGCAACGGGCTAAAGAGCAAGAAGAAGGTGTTGGTCGTTGACGACGAGAAAGACATCGTCGAAATGATCGCCTTTAACCTTCAGCGCAACGGTTACGACGTGCTGACGGCCCACAATGGCAACGACGCGCTGGATCTGGCCGAGCGCCAGGCGCCAGACCTGATCCTGCTGGATCTGATGATGCCGGGCCTCGATGGGACGGAAGTCACCCGCCGACTCAAGGCCGACCCCGCGATGGCGAAGATCCCGCTGGTCATGCTGACGGCCAAGAGCGAAGAGACCGACGTTGTTGTCGGGTTGACGCTTGGTGCGGATGACTATGTCACCAAACCGTTCAGCATGAAGATTCTGCTGGCGCGGCTAACCACCGTGCTGCGTCGCGCCGAAAGCCGCAGCAATTCGGCAGGCAATGAGACGGGCAACATTCTCCGCGCCGGCCCGCTGACGATCGACAGCTCCAAGCATGAGGCCGCGATCGAAGGCGAAAGCATCAAACTGACACTGACCGAGTTCAAACTATTGACCGCATTGGTAACCGCACGCGGCAGAGTGCTCAGCCGCGACCAGTTGATGGACAAAGCGATGGGATCGGATGTGTTCGTCACCGACCGCGCCATCGACGTCCACATCACCGCGATCCGCAAAAAACTCGGCGATGCCAACTGGCTGATCCACACCGTTCGCGGCGTGGGATATCGCCTGCAAGAGACCAACGACGAAGGGGAATGATCGTCTACGAAAAGAGCAGCTTTCCGAAAAATCGCGGGCGATGGAAGTTCAGGTCCTCATCCATCGGTGCCCAATATCCCCAGTGCGGATGGCTGTTGCGACTGACACATTTGTAAAAGTTGCCGTGCCAGATGGTGCCCGATTGGGGCGCGGACGCACCGCTGTGCTCCGTGATGATCGAGAACGGGATGCGCATCTCCAGATGCCACGGACACGGCTCGGCGATCTCCGGATCGACCAATTTGGGCATGGAGGTCGCGGCGACGACTTGGCTGACTTTTTCCCAGGGTAAAGCCGTGAACCAACCCTCACCCCTTGGGGCGGCCGGTGGCGTGTGGACATAGCTGGCAAGCAACATCCCGCCACAGTTGGCCTCGAAATTGAAGTAGCTCTTGAGGTCGACTGGCGCAAAGAAAAACTCGACGCAACTGTCCTTGTAGACTTCGCTGTAATACGTCTGACTTTGGGCGATGACGTACTGATCTTTGACATCAAAGCGGACGCGGATCGCCTGATCGTCGTAGACCGCGCGGACCTGAACCTCCGGACGAAACGTGCTGCGCGGGTGAAAATGCGCGATCGGTTGCGGGAGGAGGGTTGCGGTGTCGATCGGTGCCTTTGAATCGGCGACGCGGACGATCGTGAAATAGGACTGCTCGTTCATTGTAAACTCTCAGAACGCGACTAAACCGTAGCGACTAGATCTGAAAATCGACCACTTCCATCCGTTCGCTCCGCGATCGACGGTCGCGATATTTGAGCTTGGGGGGCTCGGCGACCACCTGGTTCTGACTCGGCACGCTGGAGGTGATGAACACGTTGCCGCCGATCACCGAGCCACGGCCGATGATGGTGTCGCCGCCGAGGATGGTGGCCCCGGCGTAGATGACAACTTCGTCTTCGATGGTCGGATGTCGCTTATGTCCGCGCAGGGCTTGTCCGTACGCCGGTGCGAGGGCGCCCAGCGTCACGCCTTGATAGACCTTTACGTTGTTGCCGATGATGGTCGTTTCGCCGATGACGACGCCCGTGCCGTGATCGATGAAAAACGACCGACCGAGCGATGCACCGGGGTGAATGTCGATCCCGGTCAGCGCATGGGCGTGTTCGGTCAGGATGCGCGGCAAAAGCGGGACATCGAGCCGAAACAACTCGTGCGCCAGCCGCTGGACCATGATCGCAAACAGGCCGGGGTAGCTGAAGATGGTCTCGTCCGTGGTCTGCGCCGCCGGATCGCCCTCGAACGCGGCTTGCACGTCGGAGGCGAGTATTTGGCGGATGTGGGGCAGTCGGTCAAAAAACACCGCCGTCACCCGTGCCGCCTCACGGTCGCACTCTTCGCAGGTCGGGTAGCTTTTTTCATCGGGGGCTTTGCCCTCGCGATAGCGGAGGCAATAACGAATCTGCTCGTACATCGTGCCGGTCAGTTCCAGGACCAGTTCGCCGATGCGGAATGGCAGGTTTTCGCTGGTCAGACCTTGCAAACCAAAATAGCCGGGGAAGATCAGTTGTTGCAGCCGGCCGACCATGCACACGATCTGCTTCTGATCCGGGAGCATGACATTGCCCAGTCGACGGATCTCCGGGAACTCGTGAATGTTGCTCACGAGCTTGCTGACGATATCGGGCAGGCGTTGGTCCAGTTGCTGTCGGTGCATGATCGAGCAGCAGTGTAGCCGAGTGACGCCCTGCTTGTCACATGCATCGTTCACGACCTTACGCGACTCGAAATGGCCATTATGAACCATCAACCATATTTGACTCAACATATTGCTTTGATTTAGATATACATCCGGTGGAGTTTGTGTTGTCGTCTTTTGCCAAGAGTGTGTGATATGGCCAGATCGAACCATTGGGTGACAGGACTAATTTTGCTATTGGTGGGTACCATGCAGGTTTCCATTTCCAACCCCGCCGCCGCCGCGGAACCGAAGCCCGTGCGCCTGGTTTATCTGGGCGATTCGATCACCGATGGCAACACCTACCCCCTGCTGATCGACCAGGCCTTGCGGGAAGCGGGCAAACCCATCGGCGTGTGGTTCAACGCGGGGATCGGCGGGAACACGTCCAAAGACATGCTCGCCCGGCTGGATCGCGATGTTTTCGCCCATAAACCCACCCTCGTCACCATCAATGCCGGGATCAACGACACGTTTAACCCGAATATCAGCCTGGCGGACTACCAGAAGAACCTGCGAGCGATCGTCGAAGCGGTACAGGCTAAAGGGGCTGAACCGATTTTGATCACCACTTCGGTTCTGCGAAACAAGAGCGGCGTGGTCCAGGAAAAGCTGGCGGGCATCAATCAAGCCATTCGAGACCTGGCGACCGAGAAGAAGTGTCGGCTGGCGGATGTCTATGCGGCGATGGATCGACAGCCCGATGCGGCAGAGACGCTGCTGGTCGAAGATGGCGTACACCCCAATTTCCAAGGTCAAGCCGTCATCGCCCGAACGCTGTTGGATACGCTGGGGCATCCGCAGGTGCCATTGCCCAAGCGATTATCGCCCGAATTGATGCCCGGCGTGATCACCCAGTGGCACACCCGGCCAGCAGAGAAGAACGAGCCGGAATTGACCGAGTCGATCGCCGCCCAGATGAAGCACGAAACCTGCGTGGGCACGCTGAACCTGCCCGGAGCGCCGATCGTCGATGCGACCGATTGGCTCGAGCAGGAACGGGCCTGCGGTTTTGCCACCGATTTGCATCTGCTAATCGCTCCGGGGGAACGCTTCTTCTCCATTACCAACGTCAAAGCGACAGAAGCGGGCCCCGCACTACTGAAGGCCGGGGCGTCGCTGAAAAAAGTGTTCCTCAACGGCAAGCAGGTCTACGCCGATCCGTTGCCCGGCTGGCATGCCGGCCGGGATCGGGTCACGGTCAATCTGAAGCAAGGCGAAAACACGCTGGTGATCGAGTCGGGACGACAATTTTTCCTGAGCCTGACCCATCCGGTCACCGGAAAAAGTGCGATGACCCCCGCCCCCACCTGGCCGGCAACCGTCGCGGACACGATGAACGACGGGCGCGGCCGGGATAACACGGGATGGGTCGCGGCACATCAGAAGTTTTCCCAGATCGCCGGTCAGGATTCGACCAAAATCATCTTCATCGGGGATTCGATCACCGACTATTGGCGATTGGCGGGTGAGCAGACGTGGAATCGGGAATTTGCACCACTGGGCGCGGCCAACTTCGGCATCGCCGGGGATGAAACCCAGCATGTGCTCTGGCGATTGCGACAAGGTGAGTTGCAGGGAAGCAAAGCCGATCTGGCGGTGCTGCTGATCGGATCAAACAACCTGGGCGTACATCCCGATCACACGCCCGAGCAGGTGGCGCACGCGATCGGATTGAGCATCAAAGAGTTCCAGCAGCGCGTGCCGGGCATCAAGGTGCTGGTGCTGGGCATATTGCCGCGTGGGGAAGGCGATGCAAAGCATCCGCTGCGCCAGCGTATCACTGCCGCCAACAAGCTGATCGCAAAACTGGCGGACGATAAGGCCGTGTTTTATATGGATCTGACGTCGGTATTCACATCGCCGGACGGAAAGGTGAATCGCACGTTGATCCCCGACTGGGTCCACCCCGGTGCCGAGGGGTATGTCGCGTTCGCCAAGGCGATTAAGCCGACGATCGAAAAATTGCGGAAATAGCGTATTTAAGCCAACTAACCATCGCCGGAGGATCGCCATGTCGCGTGTTGTAACAATCTTGCTCATCGCTGTCGGATTCTCGCTGTTTGCCGGATCGGCTATTGCTCAGGAGCTGAAATACGTCACCGATTACGCCGGGAACACGTTCAACGGCAAAGGCCAGGCCCCCAACGGCAAGTGGATGCAGAATGTGGTCAATGCCATTGATGTCGCCGAGGACGGCACGGTCGTGACCGCGTCGTTCTGGGACGAGAACGGCCGCTGCACCGCGTTGTATCGTGACGGCGATGTCAACTCCAAGCTGCTCATGCAATACAACGGCCTTGGCGGCCACGGGTGCTGGGGGTGGGGGACCGCTTCGTACACAGTTGCGGTGCTGGGCAACAGCATCTTCATCGTCAACGAGGATGGGCAACTGCTGCGATTCTCATGGAAGCCGGGAAACCTCGATTCGACCGAATATGTCGAGCAGGTCAACCGCGTCGGCAAGGCGGTGGGCCTCGACGCCCGAGGCGATCTGCTGGTGATGGTCGGCGACAAGGGACGCGTTTCCATTCGCTCGCCCAAGGATCTGAAAGAGACCGGAACATTTGACCTCCCCGGTGCGAGTAACGTCGCGATCGACAAGAAAGGCGATCTGTGGTTCGTCGTCGGAACCCGTATCGTCCATCGCAGCATCGACGGCAAGGAACTTGCGGGCACGATCGAGGACGCGGGTGTGCCGACGGGTATCTCGTTTGATAGCAAGACCGGGCAACTGATCGTCTGCGACAACGGCAAACGCCAACAGGTGCTGTTCTACGATGTCTCGGCAGCAACACCGAAGCTGGTTCGCAAGTTTGGCGACGAAGGTGGGCTTTCATCCGGTACGCCGGGACTGGTCACGCCCGGCAAACTGTGGGGATTGCGCGGCGCGGGCACGGATAAGGCGGGCAATCTCTATGTGGGGATGTGCATCGGGCCGTGGCAGGGCTTTGCCACGACGATCAAGAGCTTTGATCCATCCGGCAAACTGCGGTGGGAGACGCAATGCCACGGGTTTACCGACTGCTACTCCTTCGATCCGGCCAGCAACGGAACCATGCTCTACGGCTGTGAGGAAATCATCGCCTATGACCCGACCAAACCGCCGGGCCAGAGTTGGAGCCTTAAGGCGATTTCGGTCGATCCGATCACCACACCGAACGATCCGCGCATGAGCGAGAAAAAGGGTGCCACCGGCATCATCCAGCGCGTCGATGGCAAACGTCTGATGGTCACGGTCGGGATGTATGCCGGCGGGTTTCAATTGTTCAGTTGGAAATCGGATAGGGACTGGATCGCCCAGCCGGTGACGTCGTTCTCCAATCCGCGGGGCGAGTCCTGGGCGTGGGATTTTGATAGTGCCGGTTCGGTCTGGTGCGGCGACCACGCCGAAGGCCTGGTGCGATGGAAGATGCTCGGCTGGGACGCGGACGGGATGCCGAAATACGATCGATCCGCCCCGGAGAAGATCAAGGGTATCGACGGCATCGGCATCGCCCGCCTCCGCTACCTGCCCGAAACCGACACGCTGATCGTGTCAGGGAACACCGAAGAGAAAAAGACCAAGGCATGGGGCCTGATCGGTGCCGTGATGACCCGTTTCGATAAGGCGACCAGCGGCAAACCGGAACGGAAGTGGACGATCGACATGCCCGTCGACGACGGTGGGCTGCACCCCAAGGCGTTTGATGTGGCCGGCGACTATGTTTTCACCACCATGGTCGCCGCCACGAAGCAGAAGC
>JBGSMH010000633.1:0-2568 GCA_041740275.1 Phycisphaerae bacterium | reverse complement strand
GCGCCGGTCGCGATTTCCGATTCCAGCAGCAGCGTTCGATACTTCAACGCCGAAAGCGACACCTGCACCTCGGCCTGTGATTCAGGGCCGTCGAACTTTGCCTGCTTGACCCACGCCTCCAGCCCCGCCTGTTTTTCGGCAGCGGCTTTGGGGTCTTTGGCGTTGATCTCGGTCACCACTGCCAGAAATCGCGCATCAAACTGCTGGCCGAGATTGGCTTTGTTGCCCTTCTCCAGAACAAACGCGTACGCGTCGCGCGCCATCTTGAGCGATTCGGGCGTCGATTTGGCCATGTACAGTTTGGCCAGATAGAACTTCACATCCGCGCGATTTTCATTTTCTTCGGTGTCAAATGCCGTCAGGTAAGTGATGCCTTCATCCAGAAACTTCACGCGCGCCTCTGCGGCTTTATCCAGTGCGATGGCGCTGGAATAGTTGATGATGTTTCGGGTGTATTCGGCGATGGTTGCCTGTTGATCGGCTCGCTCCCACGCGGATTTGCCATTCGGCCAATTATTCGCGGCTTTGTCCGCCACCTGCACCGCTTGATCGCGACCCTTGGCCAGCATCTGCTGCACCGCATCGGTCACGGGCTGCATGCGCGACATGATCGTCGAATTGGTCCCAAAATATTCCAGCAACCGTTGATCGACCAGAACGCCATGTTCGATGAGGATGTTGGCGTCGAGGATCAGTGCGGTCGAATCGCTCATCTGCGGCAACAGTTGCGGCAGGGCTTTGACGAACTCTGCGACCAGTTTGCGACGATCGTTGAGCGTGATATTCGGATCCAGTTGCAGCCGAGACAACGCCGCACCCGCGCGAATCGCGTTGCGCTTGGCGTCCGGCACGCTGCTTTTGTCGAACGCGTGATCGAGCAGGCCGGTCAGATTGCGTTTGGACAACTCGGAGAGCAGGCGATCGTTATTAAGCGCATCGAGGCCCTTGGGATCGTTTTGAGCGATCGCCCCCGACGCAAAAACGGTCGCGGCGACGGCAGCACTGAGGATGAAAACGCGGTTGATTGGCATGGCGAGTTAATTGTAGCCGATGAGGGGAAATGTGGAACGCAAAGTTTGGACTTTGAAGGCAAGTTTCGTGCGTCGTGGCCCAGGAATTTCCACGAACCCCGACTTTTCACTTCAAACTCCAAACGCCAAACTTCAAACTGCAACCCCATTACCCATCGGCGGTCTGGAAACCGATCTTGGTAAATCCTGCACGCCCGGCGGCGGTGTAGACGCGGATCACGTTTGAATAAATCACGTTCCGCGTCGGCTTGATATACAACTGCACTTCCTCAACCTTTGTCCCGGCGGCGATCTTTTCGTCCAGCAACGCCTTTAACTGCGCCGCCAAATCTTCTTCGGTCTGGGCATTAACGGTACGTCCATAGAACGCGCGGAACGTATCGACTGTCGGAGACAGGACGTTCAGAACGATGTCCTGAGTCGGGGGCTTGGTCGGGTCCGGGGGAGCGGGGGCGGTCGCCTGACCGGCAATGGGCATGTCGGAGATCAGATATTTGATCCCGCCACCAAACTTACCCGCCATCATCAGAAAGATCAGCAGCACCATCACGACGTCGACCAGCGGCGTCATGTCGGGGCCCGACTCGTAGTGAACGGCTTTGGCGCCTTTATCCAAATGCATCGTAAACTCACTGAAAAATAACTATGCCTTGGGGGCCTTGGTGTCGGTCTGGAAATTCAACGTCTTGATTCTCGCTTCAGCGGCGGCCATCAGCACGCGTTGCAGGACTGCGAAAGTCATTTTGCTATCGCCTCGGATGACCAGCTTCAGTTCATCGTGGTCTGCGGCTGTTCCCTTACCGCCCGGCTGCAAATCGTCGCCAAAGCGAAGCCGACGCAGCACGTCCGCCAGCCGACGTCCGCTCCCGCCACCTTCGAGGATCAGCGGTTCACGAGCCTTGTCGAGTTCGACCTTGGCAGTTACCAGCGGCAACTTGGAAATCGGGTCTTCGCTGACATTGATCAGCAGCGAATTGCCCATGTCCTTAATCTCTTTGCTCCAACTGGCGTAGGGAATTTGGATCTTCTCATCCTGGCCTTCATCGACACCGATCTTGGCGGCCAGCATGTAGAAAATGATGAGGCACATGATCACGTCGACCATCGGGACGACGTTGACGTGATTGCCGTGCGATTCGGGCATTTTTTTACGCATAACGTCTCACAAGCTGCCCCGTGCCGCCAACTCCAAACTCCAAACTTCCAACTTCAAACTCCATCCCCCTTATCCCTGCGGCGCCGGTGGCGGAGTGGGGACCGGGTTGACGCGCGGGCGAGCCGGTGCCGGAGGCGAGCCGACCGTCTTGATGCCCGCCGACTTGGCTTCTGCGGGCTTGATCATCAACAGCAATTCTTCGCAAACCAGCGAGGCGCGGATGGTGAGTTTATCGACGATTGTTCGCAGCACACCAAACGCAGCAAGCGCCGGCACGGCCAGGAACAGACCCATGAACGTGTGCGCCAGAGCCTTGGACACGCCACCTGCCAGAATCGTCGGGTCCGCGCCTTGTTCTTTCATCGCGGCGAACGCTTCGAT
>JBGSMH010000632.1:0-7043 GCA_041740275.1 Phycisphaerae bacterium | reverse complement strand
CATGAGCAATAGGAAGGGTTCAGTTGACGCCCGCATCTATATCAGCGAACGCGTCGAGATACTCAGCAAGGGGAAAAAAGGACGTTACGTCGCACGCTTCCGTCTAAACCGCATGACGACCACCAAGTCGCTCAATACGTTGAATCTTGAGGTTGCGCGCAAGCGTGCCCGCGTGATCGACGGACAGCTTGTCAGCGGTGAGTACGGCAGGAGCGACGAGGCGGTCGAGAGTCTTGCGGACATCACTATCCGCGATGCAGTCACAAAGTACGTCGCCCAAAAGCGTGACGTCGAGAAACGCCGCCCGAAAACGATCTGGAAGTACGACGGCACGCTCAGGGATTTCGCCGAGTGGTGCGACGCGCGGAAGCTCACGCTGGTCGCGGAGATGTCGGTTCGGGCGTTTCGCGAGTTCGAAGCCTTCTTCGCGAAGACGCACGAAGCGAAAACCACGCACTGCGTGATGACCATAATCAAGGGTCTTTTCATATGGTTGGGGCCGCGCGGACAAGGTATCCTCACGTCAGAACCGCTGGCCGCGGCGAAGCTCTCCAAGCCGCGTGCGAGGCCGAAATACAAGCCGTCCAAGCAACACATAGACGCGATCATTGCCAAAGCGAATGGCGAAGCCAAAGTGCAGCTGAAGACGCTCGCGATGACAGGGCTCCGCGTGAACGAGCTGGCCAACCTGCGCCCGGTCGATGTCGATCTCGCAGGCGGATGGATCCACGTCCGCCTTCGGGCGGACTGGCAACCAAAGACGCACGAGGCGCGCGACATTCCGATCCATCCAAGTCTGCTTGATGATCTCCATTCCCTGAGTAAAGCGTCACGACCGTGGTTCTTCCGTGGCCTGCGAGCCGGATCGCGTGTTCCAGACAAAATGAATGACCGCCGCCTGCTGCTGTATTTGCAGGCGATCGCGACCGAGTTGGAGATTGCGACCAAGCGTGAGAACGCTGGGATCGTGATCCACTCGTTCCGCGATTACTTCGAGACCACCACGGTCAATAGCGGCGTCCCCCAGTTCGTCGTCGACGCGTGGATGGGGCACGCCGGCGGCGGCACCATGGGAAAGACCTACTACGGGCTAACGGAGGATGTAAGCAAGGGCTGGATGGAGAGAGTTCGGTTTTGAGCCCACCGACCCTAGGTTAGCTGTCGCTGAAAATTTATCCTCGGCCTGTTCGTGCTAAATGGCGCGCTCAGGTCTTTGCCCTGCAGGCTGATCGCCCGAATGTCGTGGCAGGTTGTAGGGCTGTCCCTAAGCGACCATTGTCGCAGGAGCTTAAGCATGACTGAAATGATTAACCAATGGGTGCTGACTTTTGTCATCACCATCTTCGCTGTCGTTAACAGCATCGCGGAAATCGGAGTCAAAAACGAGTCAGGTCCGGTACAGACCTTGCTGCCGATTCCGCAAGTCATTGCTGTTAACTCACTTACAGAGTCGCCAAGCGGGCAAGCGGAGAGGGGGAGATTCGAACTCCCGTATGCTTGCGCATAACCGGTTTTCGAAACCGGCGCATTCAGCCGCTCTGCCACCTCTCCAGATGGAAAGCGTAAAAATAGACGATTTTTGTTTGCCGGTCAAAGGCGGCGGGTTTTCAAATTCCGCCGGGGTGGGTCGGGAGGATGGAAACTGATCGTCGCTCCGATACACTCTAGAAGCTATGCCCAAGATCACCGTTGACGGACAGACCATCGAATGCAAAGACCGGCAGATGATTCTCCAGGCGTGTCTGGACGCCGGGATTGATGTGCCGCATTACTGCTACCATCCGGGGCTGTCGGTCGTGGCGTCGTGTCGGATCTGTCTGGCGGAGATCGAAGGCGGGCCGCCGAAGCTGATCCCGACCTGTCAGACGCCCGTTCGCGACGGGATGGTCGTTCACACCCAATCGACCAAAGCGATCGCCAATCAAAAGCAGGTGATGGAATATTTGCTGGTCAATCACCCGCTGGATTGTCCGGTGTGCGATCAGGCCGGGGAATGCCACCTTCAGGATTATTCGTACAAGTATGGCCGGTCCGAATCGCGGTTTGAGGAAGCAAAACATAAGAAGCCAAAGAAGGATATTGGCCTGAATGTGCTGCTGTATAACGACCGGTGCATCATGTGTACCCGGTGTGTACGGTTCACGCGCGAGGTGGCCGGGACAAGCGAGTTGTTCGTTGATGGCCGCGGCAGCAAGGAAGAGATCGAGATTTTCCCTGGCAAGCCGCTGAATAACAGATTGTCGGGCAATGTGGTCGATTTGTGCCCGGTTGGCGCGCTATTAGATAAGGATTTTCTGTTCAAACAGCGCGTGTGGTTCCTCAAGAGCGCCCCGAGCATCTCCCCCGCCGACGCTGGCGGTGAGAATATCTGGGTGCACCACAACGAGGGTGTCGTCTACCGACTGAAGCCGCGCTACAACGCCGAGGTCAATACCTGGTGGATCAGCGACGACACACGCTATAGCCATAAGATCGTCAATGACGAAAAACGCCTTTTCGGCGCGGTGCGGTCGCAGTACGGCACGCAGGTAGAGGCGCTTTATTGGGATGCGGCAGAACAGGCTGATGCCGATCTAAAGAAACTACATCGCGAGAATGGTGACGGTTCATTGGCGGCGGTGCTCAGCCCGATGCTCGCCAGCGAAGAGGCGTATCTACTGGCGACTTACATCCGCTCGATCGACCCGCAGGCGACGCTGGTGTTGGGTGCGGTTCCCCGCGCGGCAGAGGATGAGGTGTTCCGACACTACATCAGCAAGGAAGAAACGTTCCGCATCCAGGCCGAGAAAGTGCCGAATCGCGCGGGCGTGCAGCGCGTGCTGGATCGGGTCGGTGGCAATGTGATGTCTTGGGAAGATTTCTCAGGCAAAGCGATCCCGGCGATCAAAGCGGTGTGGGTCACCGGCGGATACCACAGCCATTGGACCGGCACAGAATTGCCGGCGACGATCAAGAAGGCATATACGGTTGTCCAGGATTTGCTTCCCAGCAGCCTGACCGCCTCTGCCGATGTCCTGTTGCCGTCGGCGGCGTGGGTGGAAAAGGACGGGTCGTGGGAGAATTATAAGGGCGTGACGCAGGCGTTCGCGGCGGCGTTTTTGCCGCGCGACGGCGCGATGGCAGAAGGGGCTGTTTTCGCACGATTGATGGGCATTCGGTACGACGCCCAGGCGATCCGTGACGAGCTTGGCGAGCCTTTCAGCACCGCAAAATTGCCCACCTCCACCGAGGCGGACGAACCGGCGATGACGTTTGCAGAAATCTAGGTCGCCATATCGCGCGTTGAGTATCTCAGCCCCATTCCAAACACGACACGCGGCGGCATGCCTCTTGCAAGCCCACAGAACGCGCACAAACCGCCCATATTGCAGCATAGCTAGAGCAATATTAATGCAAAAATCCCCACTTTTTGCTTGTTCTTGCCATTTTACCGGTTTAGGATTTTGATCGTTAGCCTAATCGGTCCCACGTCTATCGAGGGCTTCAGGCGACGTTCAACAGTTGGTGCCAGGCGTCGAGGGCCGCAATGCACCAGTCGGGAAAATCGCACGGACGTTGTTCTGGTCGTGCAGAAAGGGTGAAAATGTCGAACTACCAAAAACACGAGAAGGTCCGCGCCGTCGAAACACTCGAACGACGACAGTACCTTAGCAGCGATATCCAGATCGTCCCGCTCCACGGCGCGTTCTGCCACTGCGTGGGGTGTGCGTGTGCGAAGGACGCTCAGAACCAGGCGGTAGAGGTTGGACTCGAACCCCAGTCCCTCTCCAGAGCCGCGATCTCTGCCGCTCAGCGGATCGGCTTTTTCAGGCCCGAGGGTGTGGCGTCGAGTATCGCGACCGTACTTCCGATGCCCGCCGTCGCAGACGCCGTTCTCAATGAAGGTGCGGAAGGGTCTGGAAACGTCAGCAGTGCCGTCAGTAGCTTCTCTACCAAGATCAATTTTCAGCCCGCTTCTGCATCTGTCCCCTCGGGCTACAAAGCCGACTCAGGCAAGATCTACGGCGACCGTGGCAACGGACTCACCTATGGCTGGAACTCCACCCAGTCTGACGCCTACGACCGAAACTCCTCCAAGAGCCCTGATCAGCGCTATGACACATTGATCAAGATGTCCTCGTCCGATGTCTGGCAGATCCAGGTGCCCAATGGCTGGTACGATGTCTCGGTCTACGCCGGCGACGCCTTCACCGCCGGGGCTGACCTTCGCATGAACGTCGAAGGCCAACTTGCGCTGTGGACCAAGCTTCACTACGCCGATAAACGCTTCGGCGAAGGGCACATCAAGGTTCAAGTCAAGGACGGCAAACTCACTGTCTCGACCGGTTCGGGCGCATCCAAAAACGCGATCGCGCACATCGACATCAAGGCCGCCTCCGCACCCAAGAGCTACCAGTACGTCAATAATATCTCATGGTCCTCGAGCAGTTCGGTATCGAGCCCCATCGGCCGGGTCGAGGCGGGCGTCGTCCGCGTCGGTGACAAGATGTACTTCATCGGCGGGTACACCAACGGGTATTACTCGGTCTCCAAGCGCGTCGACATCTACGACATCAAGTCCAACAAGTGGTCGCGCGGCGAAGACGTACCCGGCGCGCAGACCCACGCCGGTGCCACCACCGACGGACGGTACATCTACTGGGCAGCCGGACAGTACGGGGCACTCTATTCGCGCCAAGGGACAAACGAAGTCTGGCGTTACGACACACAGGAAGACGAGTGGTCACGTTACGCCAACCTTCCCGAAGTCCGCTTCGGCGGCGGACTGGCGTACGTCGATGGCACGCTCGTCTTCTTCGGCGGCGCGACGTCGGACCGAAACACCGCCTCGGCCAAGGCGTGGAAACTGGATACCACCCAGTCCGACGCCGACTGGCAGTCCATCGCCTCCATGCCTCGCGCCGCCGACCACCTCGGTCACGCCGAGGTCAACGGCATCGTCTACGCCATCGGTGGCGAACACGATCACGGCAACAGCTACGTCCAGCACGCCGACGTTTTTGCCTACAACATCGAGACCAACACCTGGTCTCGCAAGGCGGATATGCCTACGGCCTCTTCGCATTTCGAAGGCAACGTCGTCGGCTATAAGGGACGCCTTTACGTCTTTGCTGGGCAGGTCGATGCCCAACTGCTTTCCAGCGAAGTCCGCAGCTATGATCCGGACACCAACACATGGGTCCGCCACAATAACATGCCCGAGCAACGTAAGGGCGGGGGCGGCTGGGTCCACAACGACAAGTTCTATTACCTTACCGGCGACGCGTGGAAAAAAGGGAACCCCACCTATGCCCTGATCGGCACAGTTACAACCTCTGTTTCAGTTCCTGGTGGGAGCACGGGCGGAGGCGGCACGACCACCCCGCCGCCGAGCGGAAATGGAGGCAGCTCGATCAGTGGTTTCCTCTGGAACGACGGCGATAACGACGGCATCGTTGATGCCAGCGAAGAACGTACCGGGATCCGCACGGTATACCTCGACAACAACCGCAACGGCAAGCTGGACTCCGGCGAGAAAAGCACACAATCAGATGCTCAGGGTAACTACAAGTTTAGTAACCTGAGTGCGGGAACCTATTTCGTTTCGCGTGTCTTCCCCTCGCCCTATCGCCTTAGCAACGATGCGAATGGCTACATCACCGTTAACCTTGGAACATCTCAGATTATCTCTGATGTTCATTTAGGCGCAACCCGAGCGCCGCTACTTGCACCCCCTCCCTCGACCGGAACTGGTGGGTCGATCAGCGGATTCCTGTTCAATGATGCAGATAAAGACGGAATCCCCGACGCCACCGAAAATCGAACCGGCGTCCGAACCGTCTTCCTGGATACCAACCAGAATGGCAGGCTCGACTCCGGCGAAAAAAGCACGCGATCAGATGGGCAAGGCAACTACAAGTTCAGCAACTTGAGCAACGGGACCTATTTCGTCACGCGCGTTTTCCCCAGTGGTTTCTGGCTGAGCAATAACAACAGCGGCTATGTCGTCGCCGTTATTGATGATTCTGACGTCACGGTGCATCTTGGGTCGCGATCGGCCTGATCGCCCGACAGCAGCTTGTCCGATTTCTTTCGGCGACGTCGCCTTCGGAATTGTTTAGACAATCAGAAGATCGAGAACCGTTTTGAATTTGATGGATCGGAGCACAAAATCGATTGTAAGCGCCAACAGGCCCGGGTGCGCTGGATTTCCATTGGCTTGAACAACGCAGCGGGCTACAATCCGACTTACTCACGAAAGGCGTCAATGATCCGGTCAATCGTTGTTCTTTGTCTCATCGCGGTCACGACGACGTTCGTATCGGGCGCACCGACGACACAGCCGGTCAAGCCCAAACCGGATGAGCGCCAGGTCCTCGACAAAACCTTCGGATACAGCTTCAACGTTCCGAAAATATGGATCCACGTCCCCCAACCAGGCGAGCGATCCATCCACATATACCAAATGCCCGCGCCCGGTGGGTATGGCAAGGCGGCGTCCAGCTTCATCATTCTCGTCGAACCCAATGGCGACAAAGATTTTGAAACGGTCGTCGATCGCATGCGCGAGACCCTCCTCAAACGTAACAAAGAAGCCAAATTCGAGACCGACAAAGCCGCCAAAATCCTCGGACACGACGGGTGGGAGTTTGTCTACACCTTCAAAATGCAGGTCTCTGTCACCACCACCGTTGGCAAAAAGCAAATGAAGGAGACTGAAGACTTCCCCGCCAAAGTCAGAGCGTGGATGTTTGTTTACAATGGTGCGCTGCATCAGGTGATCGTGACCAGTGATCAGCCCGGCTACCCCGCCCGCACCGCCGCCGCCGATCGGGCGCTGAAGACGCTGGTCCTCGGTTCGATCGACGACAAACCCGCGACCCAACCGGCCGAATAATCGAATCCGGTCGATCCGTATCCTCCCAAGCCGATCGCGGCATGGCATTCATGCCGGATGTGGCTAAGATCACTCCCCTACTTTCACGGGAAGTCATCACGACATGGATTTTTTCAACTATAAGAACGGCGAACTCTACTGCGAAAACGTCCCCGCCTCGCGCATC
>JBGSMH010000631.1:0-3682 GCA_041740275.1 Phycisphaerae bacterium | reverse complement strand
GCGTGTTCCCGCTCGGCCCGCGCAGTTCGGAAAAGGCTCGGTCGCGATACGCCCAACTCGTTGACCCGCATGGACCCCGCGCCGGCGTTCGGTCGGCCGGGCCTCTCGAGGTTCGGTATGGGCTCGGTCGGGTAGGGCGGTTCGGTCGGCCCCGGGAAAACTCGTCGAGCTTCTTCGACTTACTCGCACCGAACAGGCTTGTCAGCTGTCTTGAAAATCCGCGTGTCGATGGTTCGATTCCGTCCCTGGCCACCACTTCCAAGTGCATGAATTGCATACGTTTTCGCTCATCGCCGGCGCGCGATCGATCAGACGCGCAGCCGATCCGCGGATCTTTAGTCTGCAGTCCATGGCCGCTCGGTGCGGGGGACTGCCACATCAAGTTTTGACGATGTACGGCAAAGCCGTATAATTTACCTATGTTCAGTTTCATCGAGACGCGGCTGTTCACGAAGCTCGTGCTCGAGTACTTGAGCGATGAACAGTACGGTACGTTGCAGCAGATTCTCATGCAGAACCCGGACGCTGGGCCGGTGATTCCTGGCTCAGGCGGCGTGCGAAAACTCAGGTGGGCCGCTCCGGGGCGTGGCAAGCGTGGCGGGTATCGGGTGATCTACTACACGAAGAAGGCCAACGGCGTGATCTGGCTGTTGACGATGTACCCGAAGAACGTGGCGGAGAACATTCCGACGACCTTAATCAGGCGAATTCGGCAGGAAGTGGAAGATGGCTAAAGCTAAGCGAAATATTGGACAGGAAATCCTGGACGGTTTGCGTGAACTCAAGAGTGGCGAGTACGGTCGCGTCATCAACGTCCCGAACGTCGCAAGTATCCGAACGAAGACCGGCTTGTCACAGGCGCGTTTCGCGGTACTCCTCGGTGTCTCAGTGCGTACTCTGCAGGACTGGGAGCAGGGCCGCCGCGCCCCGTCAGGTGCAGCTCGTACGCTGCTAATGGTTGCGGATCGGAATCCTCACGCGCTGCTTGAAGTCGCCTGAGCAATCACCGGTTGAAGACGGCGCTCCGGGGATACGATCTCCGGGTGAATTGCGGGCGGAGATCGCCCGCCTCATAGCACTCCTGGAAAATCACGGAATTGAGTGGCGACCACCGACAAAGGTAGTGTCGACCGTCCGTGAGCCAGAACCGTCTCGACTCTCCGCGGAGGAGAAAGTCCATTTATTCCGCCGGCTGTTCCGCGGTCGCACGGATGTCTACCCCGTCCGTTGGGAGAGCAAGGCGAGCGGAAAGTCCGGCTACACACCTGCGTGCGCCAACGAATGGCGGCCAGGTGTTTGCGAAAAGCCACGCATTAAGTGTGCCGATTGCCCCAACCGCTCACTGATCCCGATATCGGACTCGGTCATCTACGACCATCTTGCGGGTTTGCACACGATCGGTGTCTATCCCTTGCTGGAGGACGACACCTGCTACTTCCTCGCGGTCGACTTCGACGAGGCCGAGTGGCGCGACGATGTCCAGGCCTTCAAGCGGGCGTGCGATGAGCTTGGCGTTCCCGTCGCGATGGAGATTTCCAGGTCCGGCCGGGGCGCGCATGCATGGATATTCTTCGCCAGTCGGGTGCAGGCACGTGATGCCCGGCGCCTTGGCACCGCCATAATCAGTCACACATGTGCAAGTACCCGGCAACTCAGGCTCGAATCCTACGACCGGCTGTTCCCGAACCAGGACGCGGTGCCCAAGGGCGGGTTTGGCAACCTGATCGCTCTGCCATTGCAGAAAAGGTCACGAGAACAAGGCGGGAGCGTGTTCGTCGACTCGGATCTGGTTCCGCATGCTGACCAATGGTCCTACTTGGGGTCGATCACGCTGATGTCGCCGCGAGATATCGAACCCACGATATTGCGAGCGACAGGTGGGGCGCACCCGCTCGACGTTACCTTCATCGACGACGAGGATCTCGCAACGCCATGGAAGCGCACCGCGGTCGAGAACAAGAAGCTGATGGGCGGAATGCCAAAGTCTCTGACCGTGACTCTGGCGAATCTTATCTATTTCAATAAGTCCGAACTGCCGCAACCACTGGCGAATCGACTGATTCGGCTCGCGGCCTTTCAGAACCCGGAGTTCTACCGGGCGCAGGCGATGCGAATGTCGGTATGGGACAAGCCGCGCGTGATCGGAAGTGCCGAGAACTATCCGAAGCACATCGCGTTGCCACGCGGTTGCCTCGATGCCGTCCGGCTCCTGCTAAGAGCCAACGATATTCTCTGCGACCTGCGCGATGAGCGACATGCAGGCGACCCGATTGAGGTCGATTTCGTCGGTGAGCTTCGCCAGGATCAAGAGGCAGCAGTTGCCGAAATGTTGCAACACGACACCGGCGTTCTCTGCGCCCCGACGGCATTCGGCAAGACAGTCACGGCCGCCGAAATGATTGCGCGACGCGGGGTCAACACGCTCGTGTTGGTACACAGGACCGAACTGCTCCGGCAGTGGCACCAGCGGTTGCAGGCTTTCCTGGGCGGCGCCAAGGGTATGGTCGGCACCGTTGGTGGTGGCAAGAGCAAGCCCACCGGAGAGATTGACATCGCGGTGATGCAATCGTTATCCCGGCGGGGTGAAGTCAGCCCGATTGTTGAAAACTACGGACATGTCGTCGTCGACGAATGCCACCACGTCGGCGCGACTTCTTTCGACGCCATATTGAAACGCGTGAAGGCGAAATACGTGCTTGGGTTGACGGCAACTCCGGTCCGTCGCGATGGTCAGCAGCCCATCATCTTCATGCAGTGCGGGCCGATTCGCCACAAGGCGACGAATCCGGCAGGTGCGCCCAACGTGTTGGAGGTCGTGCCCTACATCGATGACAGAATAATTGATGTCCCGCCCGAGGCGGGAATTCAAGATGTCTTTCGCAGCCTGGCGAACGACGCACTGCGCACGAAAGGTGTCGCCAACGAAGCCAGCGAGGCCTGCCGGCAAGGCCGCAAGGTGCTTGTGCTGACCGAGCGTACGGACCATTTGGATGCGATCCTGACCGCGCTTCAGGAAAAGCTAACTCCCGTATTCGTACTGCACGGAGGGATGTCCAGAAAGCAGCGGGCGGCGGTCATCGCGCAACTCGACCAACTGCCGCCAGAGGCGCCTCGTATTCTCCTGGCAACGGGCAAACTCGTCGGGGAGGGTTTCGACCACCCGCCACTGGACACGCTGGTGCTGGCCTTGCCCATTTCGTGGCGGGGGACCCTGCAGCAATACGTTGGCCGTCTTCACCGCGAGCATGACAACAAGGTCGACGTTCGAATCGTCGATTTCGTTGACACGGGGCACCCGGCACTCCGGAGAATGTGGGAGAAGCGCCAGCGCGGTTACCGAGCGATGGGTTACCGAATTTCGACTCGGGCGGATCCGGGCAGCCCGAGGTGAATCGGGCGGGCATACGTTTCAGCTCCGGGTTCGGAAAAGGTTCGGTCGAGATGCGCCCAACTTGTTGACCCGCATGGGCCCCCGCGCCGGAGTTCGGTCGGTGAACTCCGCGGGGTTCGGCATGGGCTCGGTCGGGCGGGGCGGTTCGGTCGCCGCAGGAAAAACGCGTTACGCTTCTTCGACTTTCTTCAGCCGAAACAAGCAGTTAACTGTCTTGAAAATCCGCGTGTCGATGGTTCGATTCCGTCCCTGGCCACCACTTCCAACTGTTTGATTTTCAACGGGCTTTCG
>JBGSMH010000630.1:0-4349 GCA_041740275.1 Phycisphaerae bacterium | reverse complement strand
CGAGCCGGATCTGCTCCTTCTGGACGAACCGACCAACCATCTGGATCTGGAGGCGATCGAGTGGCTGGAGGAGTATCTGCTGAACTTCAGCGGCGCGGTGCTGCTGATCTCACATGATCGCTATCTGCTCGATCGACTGGCGACGCGGATCGTCTGGCTGACGCGAATGCGACTCAAGAGCTATCCCGGCAATTTTTCGGCGTTTCAGGAGCAAAAAGCTCTGGAAGAAGTGTCGCAGGCACGGGCGTTTGAATTACAGCAGAAGGACATCGCCAAGCAGCAGGAGTTTATCCGGCGATTCAGTGCCGGCCAGCGCGCCCGTGAGGCTCAGGGACGGGCCAAAAAGCTTGATCGCCTGCTCAAAAGCGACGCGATGGTCGACAATGTGCAGCACCGCAAAGGCATGCACGTTCGATTTCGCAACGACGCCCGGGCCGGGGATCAGTTGCTGCGCGTTACCGGATTGACCAAATCGTTTGATCAAAAATTGATCTGGCGTGATCTGGAATTCAACGTCAAACCCAAAGAGCGCATCGGCATCATCGGCCCGAACGGATCGGGCAAGACCACGCTGCTGAAAACCCTCATCGGCGAAATCGACGCCGACGATGGCGAGGTACGCTGGGGCACCAATTTGCAGATCGGCTACTACGATCAGCGTCTGGATGAGTTTGATCCCGACAACTCGATCATGGAAGAAGTGCATGACGGGATGATCCCGGAGAAAAAAGTTCGCGATATTCTCGGCTCGCTCCTGTTCAGCGACGACGATGTGATGAAGCGCATGGGCGATCTGTCCGGCGGCGAGCGGGCCCGGGTGGCGCTGGCGGAACTGATGCTGGAACAGCCCAATGTGATTTTGCTCGATGAGCCGACCAACCACCTCGATATCCAGTCTGCCGATGCGTTGGAGCGAACGCTTCGCAATTTTGACGGGACGCTGTTGATCGTCAGCCACGATCGATATTTTTTGAGCAAGATCGCCGAGCGGTTGCTGGTGATCAATCCGCCGGGCATGGAGGATTTTGATGGCGGGTTTGATGCGTGGCATGATCGGTATCACGCCCGGTTGAAGGCGCAGGCAAACGAAAAAGACAGCAAGAAATCGTCAAAGCCGCAACCCAAGCCAGCCGAGCCGGTGAAGAAGTCGAACGCACAGCAGAGCAAGAAGGACAATCCTTACGCCCGCCCCTTTGGCCGGCTGGAGATGAAGGATTTGGAGTCGCAGATCGCCGACACCGAGGCCGAGATCATGTCAAAACAGGATTCGCTCACCAAGGCGTTTCGGGATGCGGGCAAATCCAAGATGCTGAATCAGCAGATCAATCAGTTGCAGACCAAACTCAAGCAGCTCGAAGAGGAATATTATCTGCGTGAAGTCTGAATCGCACATTCCGACCGACACCTACAATCGCGAGCACCCGCTGCTGGCCAATCCGGGTGAAACGCAGTTGATGCACCACATGCCGCAACTGGACGGCGTGCGGGCGCTGGCGGTGCTGGCGGTGCTGTGGTGGCATTTCATGCCGCGAACAATCCAGCAGGCCGGCGCGGCGCCGTGGGGCGCGATCGGCGTCGGACTGTTTTTTACGCTCTCTGGCTTCCTGATCACGCGCATCCTGCTGAATTGTCGGCTGCAAATCGAAGAAGGTCGCTCGTCGATCCCCCAGATGCTGCGGCAGTTCTACATGCGCCGGTTTCTGCGCATCTTCCCACTCTATTACGCAGTGCTGGCGGTGCTGGCGGTTCTGAATGTGACAGAAATCCGCGACCGCATCTGGTGGCATCTGGCGTATCTGTCCAACGTGCGCTTCAGCTACTGGCCGAAATCCAACGAGATCGAGCGGCATTTGTGGTCGCTATCGGTCGAGGAGCAATTTTACCTGCTCTGGCCCCTGCTAATTTTTTTAACGCCGCGTCGACTCATCGGCCCGATGATTCTGCTGACGGTGATCACCGCCCCGATCTGGCGCATCACCACCTATACCCGCGGGCAGTTCGGACATGAGTGGATGATGCCCGGCTGTCTGGATTTGCTGGGATTGGGGGCGTTTTTGGCGCTCCTGAGCCTGCCGAAATTCGGGCTATCGCGGTGGTTTGATCGGCTGGTGAATCTGTGCGGGCTGATCGGCGTGCCACTGTTTATCATCTATGTGACGATGGCGTCGATGTCGGTCAAAGGCACGCACGGGGACGCCGTGACCATCTCGCACGGGTTGGGCTGGCAGACCGAAACGATCGGGCGACGTGGTTTATTAAGCTTCGCGTTTGATTGGCCGGGCGGGTCAACGTACACCATCACCGCGTTGTTCAGCGTCTGGTTAATTGGCATGGCGGCGCGGGGGTTTCGCGGACCGCTGGGCTATGCGCTGGCCTCGTCGCCGATGGTCTATATCGGGCGAATCAGTTACGGGTTGTATGTGCTGCACATGTTCGTTCCCCACCTGATCGATCACCTGTTTCCCGGCAGAAGCTGGGCACCGCCGGGAACGTGGGCGGCGCTGGTGTTGTATACGGTGGTCAGTATCGGCTTTGCCAGCATCTCCTGGTACGCATTTGAAGCCCCGATCAACGGGCTCAAACGGCATTTTGAGTACGATCGCAAGCGGTAACGATCGCATCGACCAGCGCGCCCAAGTCCGCTTTTCCGGCTTCGATCGTCGGGGACAATCCCAACTCGCGCAATGTGTCCGATGTGACCGGCCCGATGCTGGCCAATTTCACATCCTGCAATTTTTCGCGATGCGTATCGCCCAGTAGCGTGATCAGATTCTTGGCGGTGCTGCTGCTGGTAAAGGTGATCCAGTCCACGGTCCTGCCCGCCAGCGCTTCGGTGAGTTCATCGGGCAGGGCGGAGGCGATGGTCGTGTCGTAGATCGCGACATCGTCGACGATCGCGCCGGCGTTACGAAGCCGATCGACCAGCACCTGTCTGCCAATCTCGGCGCGGAGCAGAATAAATCGCTTGCCGCGAACGTCACCCGATGCGGTCAGTTCGTCGGCCAATGCCTCTGCGGTGGCGCGGGCGGGGATGATGTCCGGCTCAATGCAAAGCCGATCGCGCACCGTCCGGGCGGTCGCCTCGCCGATGACCGCGATGTGGGCATCGGTGAAGATGCGGGCATCGAGATTCAGTTGTCGCATCCGATCCCGCGTCGCCCGAACGCCATTGGCGCTGGTGAAAATGACGGTTTGCCCCGCCGCGGACTTAATAGACGGGATCAGCACCGAATCCAGTGCCGACTGATCGGCTTTGGGCGATACCTCGATGGTCGCCGCCTCGATGACGTGTGCGCCCAGTGCCTCCAGTCGTTCGGTCAGGTCGCTGGCTTGATCGCGCGTGCGTGTCACGACCACGGTCTTGCCAAATAGCGGGCGGGATTCGAACCAGTTGATCGTGTCGCGCATCGTGACGACTTTGCCGACGATCGTGATCGCTGGGGCACTGATGCCGGCACGTTGCACCGCATCGGCGATCGAACCGACGGTCGCGACGCAGGTCCGCTGGCGGGTCGTTGTGCCCCACTGAATCGTGGCGGCGGGGGTGTCGGGCGACATGCCGTTGTCGATCAATCGTTTGGCGATGCGTGGCAAGGATTTGACACCCATGTAAAAAGCGACGCACGGCAATTTTGCGATCGCCGACCAATCCAGATCGCTCGAACCTGTCGCCGAGTCGCGGGTTTTGGATTCGGCGTCCTTATATTGCTCTTCTTTTTCGTGTCCGGTGATGAGCGTGAACGAGGAATTGAAATCCCGGTGCGTCACAGGAATCCCCGCATACGCCGGTCCTGCGATCGCGGCGGTGATGCCCGGCACGACCATATATCGCACTTTCGCCTGTGCGAGTGCTTCACATTCTTCCCCGCCACGTCCGAAAACGAAGGGATCGCCCCCTTTGAGTCGCACCACCCTATGCCCGGCCTGTGCCCGCTCGATCAGCAGGGCGTTAATCTGGTCCTGGGTCATCGAGTGTCGGCTGGCCATCTTCCCGACGAACAGGTGCTCGGCGTTTGGGGCGTGTTTCAATAATCGAGGCGATGCGAGGTAGTCATAGACCACCACGTCGGCTTGTTCCAATAATCGCACGCCGCGGAGCGTGATCAGCCCCGGATCGCCCGGTCCTGCGCCCACCAACGCCACCATGCCATTTTCGAGCAAATCGCTCACAATCTCGCACCTTTCTGTTCGGCAAGTATCAACAATGCTGATTATATCGCCGATAGGAATGGTAAGGATTTTGCGGTTTGATGCTATTGGCAGGCGTACTTGATCGGAGATTGTCATGTTCGGACTAGCACACGGATTCTCAGCATTAACCTCGACAGCAACCATTCCGCACGATGATC
>JBGSMH010000629.1:0-3740 GCA_041740275.1 Phycisphaerae bacterium | reverse complement strand
TGATCAGGCGATTGGCGCCGAGGACGCGCCAGAATCGCCGCAACTTCATCGCGTGACGCTTAAAAAGATCGTCTTCGATGCTGGCAAAAAGCTGAGCGGTGCCCGGATCGCCTTGTCGAGCGGCACGACCAAAGAGCTGGCGATCGACGCGGGCGGATCCGTGGGGTTCGGTGGCGATGACGTGCAAACCGCCGAGTTCGACCACGCCGCGACCGAGGTGAATATCAGTTCCGCGACCGGCCATGTTTGTGGCGACGGTGATCTTGCCGATCTGCCCGGCCTCGGCGATGACGTTGGCTTCCTTGGCGTTTTGAGCCGCATTCAAAACATTATGCGGACGCCCGGCGGCGGTCAGACGCTTGCTGATATCGTCACTCGCCCAGACGCTGCGCGTGCCCACCAGCACCGGAATGCCCTTGTCGTTCAATTCGCACACCCGCTTGACGATCGCGTCATATTTCTGATCGGTGGTGGCGAACATCCGCGTGCGCAGGTGTTTGCGAATACACGGCTTGTTGGGCGGGATGCGAACGATCGGGCGGGTGTAGATTTGCCAGAACTCGCCGCGCGATTCCCATGCCGTTCCGGTCATGCCGCACATCGCAGGATATTGACGGAAGAACCGCTGGAATGAGATTCGCGCCAGGTTTTCCTTGTCGGCGGTGACTTTGACGCCTTCCTTGATCTCGATCGCCTGATGCAACCCGTGTCGCCACGACCGATCCGCCATCACGCGGCCGGTGAACTCGTCGATGATCTGGATCTTGCCTTCGGAGTCGATCAGGTATTGCTCATCACGCAGGAAGCAGTATCTGGCAACCAGCGCCTGTGAGACCAGTTCTTCGCGACGGCGCGAACCCTTCCAGAATCCGCTGGTATCGTGTTCGCACAGTTCTTCGAGCCTGTCGCGGCCGCGCTCGGTGAGGTCGATGTGGCGAATCTCTTTGTCGATGGTGAAGTCGCGTTTGTCTTCCAACTGTGCCGCAAGCGCGGTGGCGGCGCGGTAGCGCTCGGCGTTGGGCTCGTCCTCGGGACTATTGGAAATAATCAGCGGGGTGACGGCCTCGTCGATCAGGAGCGAATCGGCTTCGTCGACGACGACATTGAACAATCCCGGCACCTGTAGCGCCGAGCGCATCCCGCCGCCGCCCAGGTAGCTGACTGCGGTCTGACCGGCGGTGCGGAGCGAGCCGAGCATGATCTGATCGCGCAGGAAATCGGCGACCAACTCTTTGCTCGTCACATAGACCACGTTGCGCCGGTAGATATCGATCCGGTCGGTCGGCGTTGTGTCGTGAACGACGCAGCCGACCTTGTGCCCGAGCATGCGGTAAAGCGGGCCCATGTTTTCGGCGTCGCGCGAGACGAGGTAATCGTTGACGGTGATGACATGCACCGGCTTGCCCGCCCATGCCAGCACACTGGCGGCCATTCCCGCGGTGAGGGTTTTGCCCTCACCGGTCGACATCTCGATGATGGTCGATTCGGTCATCGCGATCGCACCCATCATCTGCACCGGATACGGTCGTTGCCCGATCGAACGCACGCAGGCTTCGCGGGTGAGTGCAAAGGCGCGCAACATCTCGTCCCCGTGCAGCCGGCCGAGCCGCGCCAGAACACGCATCTCTTCGACTTCCTCCTTAAAGCGGGCGTCGGGCAAATCCTTGATCGTCGGCTCCATCGCCTCGATCCGGGCCGCGGCGCGTCTGAGGCGCAGCAGCTTGGGACGACGGTTCTTGATCATCCCCGTCAAGGCGTGAGCGGGGATGTCCAAGCCCTTCAATTCCGGTGCCTTGACGCGTCGAGCGTCAAAGACCTGATAAAGTTCAGCGGCGGCGGTGGACATGGTAATTGGGGTTTAGGGATTAGGGCTTTGGGCTTGGGGAAGAACACCAAGCCCCAAGGCCTAAGCCCCAAGCCCTATCCTCACGATTGTTGCGTATTCATCGTTAATTGCCTGAACCAGCGGTACCACTGAACGGCCAGCGGTTCGGGATCATTGGTCTTGAATCGGACATACACGCGTTGGCCGGGGTAGTAGGGTTCGGCGAGGTTGTCGAAGCGGATGCGCGCCTCGAACTGGGCCTGAGCCGATGCCGGTCGCGAGGGGTCTTGCATGTCCGGTGCTTCCGGCCCGCCACCGGCATGGGTCATGGCGGCGGAACGCATTTCGCGCTTGGCGGATTCGGAAATCGTTACATGACTGTTATCAACCGGCAAGAACTCATTCAGATTGCCGATCACCCGCATCTCTGCGGTATAGCCTCCGGCGTCACTAAGGCGCTGGCGATCGGTCTTGTTGATCACAACAAACGCCTCCAACTGACCCGATTCGGCGATCTGCGCCACCTCTTGCGATTGCTGAAAATAGGTTCCACTCAAGTTTCGCAAATCCGGTGCGACGACAAACCCGGCGATCGGCGCACGGACGGTAAGATCATCGACTCGCTTCTTTTGCTGATCGCGAATATTGCGAAGACGGTCGCGTTTGGTCAGGTAAGTGTTGTACGCCGGATCGCCGGTGGCGCGGCTTTCATTGATCTGCAACTCGGTGGTCAGTAGTTCGGTTTCCAGTTTCGCCAATTCGGCGGTGGCCTGTCGGTTGATGAGCGTGAACAGCGTCTGGTCTTTTTCAACCCACTGGCCGTCCTTGACCATGATCTGATCAACAAAACCGGGCGTTTGGACGTAGATGCGGGCGCGTTGGGCGGCTTCGATGACGCCCTCGGCGCGAACGGTGACGGGGAAGTTGATCACACCAATCAGCACTACAACTGCCGCCGCGACCGTGCCGGTGAATGCCCAAGCGCGGAAACGCTTGCGGTGCAGTTCGGCTTCGGTCGAAAGGTATTTGATCAGTTTGAACAGCGGCACGCCCAGGAACATGGTCAGCGCCCCGGCACCCATCAGAAGGCCAACGATCTTGACCTCCTGCGGCAGCGAGTAGAAGAGCATGTATGCGATCGCCAGCGAGATAAAGACGCGATAGCAGCTTGCCGTGATGGCGTAGACGAATAACTGCACGCGTTGCCACGTCGGCGGGAGCGGCTGTTGTTGTTTGACGCGGAAAATGTGGCGTTTGACCAGTCCGAGCGTGTATTCGCTGCTCTTTCGCTGCAAATTGGGGATTTCCCACCAGTCCGAAAGGATGTAATACCCGTCGTAACGCAGCAGGGGGTTGGCGTTAAACAGAACCGTGCTGACCGACGCGATCAGCATCGTGTTATACGCGACCTGATTGACCAGACCGGGCGAATCCATCGTCGCCAGCCATACAAACGCCGCGAGTGCCGCAACGAACAGTTCAAAAATCATCCCGCCCACGCCGACGAAAATGCGCTTCCATTTGTTCGGAAACGCCCAGGCGCTGGACGCATCGACGTAAGGCGTTGGGATCAGTACCAGGAACATGATGCCCACTTCGTGGACTTCCCCGCCGAAACGTCGGCATGAAAAGGCGTGGCCTAGCTCGTGGATGAATTTGATGATAATAAACGTCACCCACAACAGCCAGGCGTCGCCGGGGTTGATGTTCTGAAACAGGATTTTGGTCTGTCCAAAGAGTGCATCGGAGTGGGGTGCCAACAGGATGAGCGCAAGTCCGACCACGCCCAGCCACACCGCGGCCCCGAACCAACTGATCATCACGCGGATGACGGGCATCCACGACTTGATGAACGTGTCGGGGTCCCAGATGGGGATGCGCGGAAACAGCAGGCTCATCATCCGCTGCTGCATCT
>JBGSMH010000628.1:0-10563 GCA_041740275.1 Phycisphaerae bacterium | reverse complement strand
CCGCGACGGCGACAAGCCCCGCAATGCCCCTGAAGCGGATTAATCTCGGGATGCCTGAGAGATCCTGAATCGTGTTCGAAACCAAAACCCCCGCCATCTTCGGATCGGCGGGGGTTTGTTTATTTGGCTCGGGCAATGTCGCCGGGTTCTACACCGCTTCGACAATCCTTTCATCTGCGGTGAAGCGGATCTTCTGGCCGGGCGGGACGATCAGGAATCGTTCATCGTCCCAGTTCGCGTCGATCAGGTCGGTCAGCAATTTCGGGTCGCCTTGCTGCTCGTCATATTGCCAGCCGAGGAAATCGGCACACTGGCGGGTGTAGTCACGGTCGGCCTCGCTGGCACCGATCGTCAGGTGCACATACGTCGCCCGGTTGTAATGGCTGAACCACGCCTGCTCCTGCTCCATCAGATAGTCGGCATCTTCCTCGCCAAACTGATCGACGTACTTCTGTCGCAATTTGTCGTAACGCCCCTTGCCCGGGGCCAGGTGGTGCTTGTTCCAGCCGGGCGAATACCAGTACGTTCCGGGATTTTTCGCGACATACTCGGCGTAGCGTTCTTTTGACCCCAGCAACACGGTGATGCAATCGTGCGCCCGCGGGATAACGATCGGCACCCGCGATGCCGTGACGCCTTCGGTCCCGCGACTGCAAATGCCGTAGCCGAGCACGATGGCGTCGAGCGAGGGGTGTTTTTCCTCGACCTCCGCCACCTTCGCCTGCAGCGCCGCCGGCATCTTTTTGGGTTCTTCGTGCAAACCCCAGTCGATCATCTCCATGCCGAGGATGTGCGGTCGGGATTGTGCGAGTTCCTTGAGTTCGATCTCAAAGACTTCGCAGGAGATGATGACGAGATTCTTGCTCAATTGGGTGTCCTTGAATTAGGGCTTGGGGCTTGGGGCTTAGGGCTTGGGCAAAACGTGGTTCGTGGTTCGTGAAATACGCATAATCCACATTCCACATTCCACATTCCACACTTCACATTCCACATTACCTGCCCACTGCCCACCGCCTACCGTCCACTATTCCTCCTCCACCAACTTAAACGCGCCCGTCACCTTGCTGGCGATATGGGGTGGGGCGGGTTCGTAGCGGGCGAAGTCCATGACATAGCTGCCCTGGCCGCCGGTGACGCTTTTGAGTTGGGATTGATAGGAGAGCAGTTCGGAGAGCGGGACCTCGGCGTTCACTTTCGCCAGTCCGCCGGCGAGCATGTCGGTGCCCATGATCCTGCCGCGTTTGCCGGACAGATCGCCGGTGATGGTGCCGAGTTTATCTTCGGGGGCGGTCACTTCGATGCTGACGATCGGTTCGAGCAGTGCCGGGTGGGCTTTGCGGAAGGCGTCGATAAACGCCCACTTGCCTGCCGACTTAAACGCGACTTCCTTGCTGTCAACGGGGTGGTGTTTTCCGTCGTAGACGATGACGCGGACGTCGGTCACCGGATATCCGGCGATGACGCCATGTTCGAGGGCTTCGCGGACGCCTTTTTCCACCGCCGGGACGTATTGGCCGGGGATGGTGCCGCCAAAGATTTCATCGACGAATTCAAACCCGGGCCCGCCGTTTTTGGAGCTGCTGGGCGAGGCGTCTTCGATCGGTTCGACGCGCAGGTAGACCTCGCCAAACTGCCCGGCCCCGCCGGTCTGCTTCTTGTGACGATGGTGTCCTTCGCTCTTGGACAGGATCGTCTCGCGATAGCTGATGGTCGGGGGCTTGGTATCGACGGTGATGCCGCGTTGGGCGAGGCGTTCGAGCACCATCCGCAGGTGCAGTTCGCCGAGGCCATTGATGACCAGTTCGTGCGTCTGTTTATCGACGTGCCAGGTGAAGGTGGGGTCTTCCTCGGCGATCTTGGTCAGTTGCACGCCGATCTTGGCTTCGTCGCCGCGGTTCTGTGGGATGATCGCCAGGCCGAACATCGAACTGGGGAAGTTCTGCGGCTTCAGATGCACACTGTCCAGTGCGTGGTCATCGTGCAGGACATCGTTGTAATGAATCTCTTCGATCTTGGCGACCGCGCCGATATCCCCGGCGATGATGTCGTTGATCTCCTTATGTTCCTTGCCTTGCAGATGAAAGATGTGACCGAGTTTGATGCTCTTTTTGTTGTGCCCGATATACACCTGCGACTGCCCGGTGACCTTGCCCTGATGCACGCGGAAAATCGCCAGTTTGCCGACGAACGGATCGGTGGTGACTTTGAAGACGTGCGCGATCAGCGGTTTCTCGGGGTCGTTCCAGTATTGGAACGGGCGTTCGTTTTGTTGATCTTTGTCGCCTTCGCCGGTGAGGAAGGGTCGCAGGTTGCCTTCCAGTGGGCTGGGGAAGTGCATCGCGATGGCGTCGAGCAGTTCGGTGACGCCGATGTTTTTCTTCGAGTCGGCGAAGAGGATGGGGATGACGTGGGCCTCATCCATGGCGCGTTCGAAGGGGTCGTGGAGGGATTTGTAGTCGGGTTCTTCGCCGCCCAGGTATTTTTCGAGGAGGTTGTCGTCCATTTCGACGATCTGATCGAGGATTTGGGCGTGACAACGTTTGACTGAGTCAAAATCGCTCTTGCCGTCGGATTTGAGCAGGCAATCGACCACGCCCGTGCCGCCGTTGGTGGGAAGATTGATCGGCATACATTCGTTGCCGAAGGTTTCACGAATATTTTCGACCAACGCCGACAGTATTGCGGGGCTGACCTGATCGATCCGATTGATGATGATCGCCCGGGGCAGATTGCGTTCGCGGGCGGCCTCCATCAGTTTGCGGGTGGTGACTTCGATCCCGCTGGCGGCGTTGACGACCACCGCGACGGTCTCCACTGCCGCCAGGCACGCCATGGATGCGCCGATCATGTCAGGCGATCCGGGGGTGTCGATGATATTGATGCGGCAGTCATTGTGATCGCAATGCAGGACTGCCGAATAGATCGAATGTTTGTGTTCGATTTCGAGTTTGTCGAAATCCGAAACGCTGCTGCCATCGAGGGTCGAACCCAGATGTGTCTTGGCGCCGGAAGCAAAAAGCATCGCATCGACCAGCGACGTTTTGCCGGCGCCGGCGTGTCCTGCCACGAGCACGTTCCTGATCTGAGCGGTTGTATAAGCAGACATGACAAACCTCCTCTAAAGGCATTTACCGAATATGTTACGACACGGCTAAGAAGTTTACCGCGCAATGGGCATCAAAGGACAAATAAATCCACTTTGCGCCAGGTTGGGGTGTAGCTTTCAACTCTTGATCAACAATGCTTTCAATTCGCGTGCTTCCTGAGCGAGCTCGTCGTACCCGGGCAGGTCTTCAAATACGCGATGACGTTTGAGAACGCCCTCGGTTTCAAAGCGATCAAGATTAAGAACACTCGACAGTTGGCGATGGGTCAATTTGCCACGTCGATAGAGTTCGACGGCGTAGGTTTCGCGCGCATCGGCATCCAAGTCCGCGACATCCAATCGTAGCGCGGCTTCGACATCGGCAGGAAGTGCGATGGTGATCGCCATAAAACCAGTATATCACGTCAGGCGTCACACCGTCTGCGGTTTATTCCCGAATCGGCTGTCGCGGACGACGAGTCGGCGGTTGGTCGAGGGGGCGGGGCCTTTGATGCCCATCACGCCTACCAGCAGCACGATAAACGCCATGTTCATCGCCAAAAACCACACCGCCGCCCAGCCATCGAGTGCGGTGTAGGTTCGACCTTTGGTCAACACCACCAGGAATGCGGTCGAGAGCAGCATCCCCAGCGAAATCGGGATCAACCCGCCCCACGCCAGACGCATCAATTGATCAAATCGAAAACGCGGCAAAGACCAGCGCACCCACATGAAGATGAACAAAATCATCACGGCCTTGCCAAAGAAAACGCCCATCCGCAGGAAACACAGCACGATACTTTCGCTCCACGCAGGATTGTCGGCGTGCAACGTCGCGCCGGTGAGCTTGGCAAACGCCCAATCCAGCCCCGGTAGGTGCCAGCCGCCGAAGAATAGCGCCACGCACACGCAACTGGTGGTGATCATCCCGGCGTATTCGCTGAGGAAAAATAGCGCAAACCGCATCGACGAATATTCCGTGTGATACCCGCCGACCAGTTCCTGTTCGGCTTCGGCCAGGTCAAACGGCGTGCGATTGGCTTCGGCATGGATGCAGATCAGAAACAGCACAAACGCCAGCGGCTGGGCAAACACGTTCCACGCCGGGATCGGCACCACGCCGCCCAGCATCCAGTAGCGTGCCTGTTGATCGACGATGACGCCCAGATCCAGCGTGCCGAACATCAACACGATCAGCAGAACCGACAATCCCAGCGGGATTTCGTAGCTGATCATGCTGGCGGTGGCGCGGAGTGCACCGAGGAAGGAGTATTTGTTGTTCGATGCCCACCCGCCGATGACGATCCCATAGACCGCCAGCGAGAGCGTGGAAAGCACCAGGATCACGCCGATACCCAGGTCGGTGGTCTGGAATCGCCAGCCGGTGACGTAGGTTGCGAAATATTGCTTGCCATCGACACTCGGCACCGCCGGGGCGGCGTTGACCACTTCGAGTGCGTCGGGCGTGCTGCGGAAGGTGCTATACCACGGTTTTTGCGATTCGACCTCTTTTTTCGCGGTCTCCAGCATCGCCGAATCGGTCGCACCGGCGATTTTCATCTGCGTCACGTCGATCCGGTGCGTCGTCACCTTTACCCCGCCCCACGGGACAACCACCAGCGACACGATCACCGTCAGCATCATGATGATCGGCGCGATCGTAAACAGAACCTTGTCGCAGTGCTTGGGCCGAAAATCTTCCTTGACGAAGAACTTCAGCCCGTCCGCCATTGGCTGGCCCAGCCCCCAGAAATGAAACTTGGGCATGAACGGCAACCCAAAACCAAAGCCCACGCGGTTCGGCCCGACGCGATCCTGCGTCCATGCGGCCACTTTTCGCTCCAGCAGGATCAGGTACGCGACCATTCCCAGCGACAGCCCAAACGCCAGCAGGCCGATGTAAAACCACGGTGCGGAAAAGAACTCGATCAGCGACATAGAAAGCATAAAGGGTCTCTTTCGCTGCGTAGCTTACCGATTCATCGGCCAAGGGGTAGAGGCGGGGGGAAATGTTGAGTGTGGAGTGTGAAATCTAAATTCCCAAATGTGAAATCGAAAATTTCAAATCGATCCAATCCAAAATCAAGCAATCTTCCCACATTCCGGACACCGCTCCGGCGTAGCACGCAGATCAAAGCCGCAGGCGGGGCACAGACCGGCTTGCAGGCGGCGGGTGGTGCGAACGCGTTTTCGCACCCACAGCAGCACCGGAATCGACGATAAAAGCATCAGAGCGTACCCCGGAAGAATCAGTTTGAAGTGGTATTGGCGTACACCATTGGGAAATAGGAGCATCTGACGTTGCCAGCCAAAGCCCAGAACGTCCCAATGCTCGAATCCCTGCTGGGGAAAAACCATCGCCGCGTCACCGGCCTCGATTGGCAACGACGTGAGCCGAAAACGGTTCCCGGTAGCCGTCAGCCAGTTGTTCCCCCAACTCAGCCACAACGCCCGCCGATGCACCGTGACGGCGGCGGTGATCCGGTCGTTCTGATAGATCAATGCCAGCGTTCGAAAAGATGACCCCAGCAGCAGCGCCGCCATCAACCCCAACGGAACAAATCGCAGAAACCATTTCATGGGGCTCGCATCCACACTTGCTCAGCCGACGGGCCATCCGACCAACGGAAACCTTGAAACATTGTCTCAATCTGACGACACACATCCGACGTATTGCGAACGATCAGCGTGGCGCCATCGTTTGAGATTTCTAATTCGCCTTTCCCGCCCGTGCCAGACCAGGAGCGAGGGCTTTGTGTTTCGCGAATCAGGCCAATCCAATATTCGCGAATACTGGTTTCTGGCAATTCCGGTGCCAGAGCGCGAGAACTATACAGAAAATCTCCCACCCAGAACCGCTGTTCTACAAACCGCGACGGAAAATCTTGCGGATGCAGAATCAAAACCGAACCGTCGGGTTCCTCAGTATAACTGTAGTCCCTTTCATCAACGCCTTGGAACATATTAATTAAGGTCACCAAGACTTTCGACGCTTTTACATTTCGCAATTTGGTCCTCATCGGCCCGGCGGCATCCAGACGACACTCGGCTTCGGGCGAAAACCGGATCACCGAGCCGCTGTCGTGTGAGAACTGGGCAAACGCCTCGCGCGCAGAGACACCCTCCAAATAAAACTGCGGAATCACCCGATCCATCGCCGCCTGACCCGGCCACGGTCTGGGGGCAGAAGGTGTCGCCAGCCAATCGATCCCCGCCGTCAAACCCACGATCAACCCCGCGACGCAGAGCATGACCATTGAAGGTGACAAGCGGCGAAACATGCGAGGATTGTAACCGGGAATGTGTAATGTGGAGTGTGAAGTGAAATGCGATGTCGAATGGAATCTGAAATCGCAAATCGCAAATCCCAAATCAAAGATCTTCAGTCCTCTCATCCTCGAACAATCCACCCAATCAACTCCCGCATGGACGCGGGGCGGCCGACGAGGAGGAAGCCGGCGCGGAAGACGCGGCCGGCGATCCAGATCAGGGTCAGCATCATCAGTGCGCTACCAGCGATCGCGATCGCGATATGCCACCACGGCAAGCCCGGCGGCACCGTCAGCCGAAACATCGTCACCAGCGGCGCACTGAGCGGGAAGAACGTCCCGGCCTGCGCGATCGTGCCGTGCGGTTCGTTGATCATCGGGCCGATCAAAAACAGCGGCAGAACGACGATCAACATCATCGGAGTCATCAGCGCCTGCGCCTCTTTGACATTGGTCGCCGCGGCACCGGCGACGACAAAAAGACTGCCGTACATCAGGCTGGCGACGACGGTAAAGACGACAAACCACACGATCAGCAGCGGCGACACCACATGCAGCACGCCCAGTTGATGCGCCCCGAAAATCGCCCCTGCGATATAGATCACGCCCAGCGTCAGGCTGGTCCCGACCCCGCCGAGCAGTTTGCCCATCATCAGTTGAAACGGGCTGACGCTGCCCAGCAGGACTTCGCCGATTCGGAGTTGTTTTTCTTCGATGATGTTGGTCGTCAGCGGGCTTGCGCCCACCAGCACCACCACCAGCATCATCATCGTCATCACGATGGGCAAAACGACCAGCAGCACTTCATTCTGACGCGGCTCGAACGTGATGGTGCCCGCCTCGTCGATCGACGCCAATCCGCGCGGGACGACCAGCGTGCCGAAGAGTCGCATCATCGCATCAAGCGTCGCCTGCGATTGATTCAGCCTTTCGGATGCGATGCGCGGCTGCAACGAGCGCTGGATGAACTCGCGCAGGTCCGTGTAGGTCGGGCGGTTGCTGGAATAATGAACAAGACTATCCGGATCGCTAGTGGCCTCGATCAGGGCGTACGGATCAGTTGTTTTTGGGATTTCCGTCGGCTGGGTTGGTGCCTCAACGGGCTTGGGATCCAGCACGTTCGGGCCGATCTCGACAATGGCAAATAGGTTTCCCGAGCGAACCCGATCCGAAAGCGCCAGCCGCGTCTTTTGCAGATCGCCGGACAGATCGACCGGCTCGACGATGAATTTGGGCTTAGTCTGCTTGCCGGTCTTTTTGTCGATAATGTCTGTCGCATCGCGCCGCACGGCAGCGCGTTGCAGCAGGGGAACCAGCACCTGACCCGGCGTGCGGTCGATCACCGCGACGGTCCGCGCGTCCAGATCGACGATGTCTTTGGTGAAGTTTTGTATCACGACCCCGCCGCCCATCAATAGCGGCATGAGGATCACCCCGACGATGAAGCCCTTGGTCCGCACCGCCGACAAATACTCGCGGATCGCGATGACGCGAATCTTGTTGATCATGCCGCACCCTCCAGCGCCCCGGCGGGCGACGCGATGCGGACAAAGATGTCCTGTAAGCTCGGATGCGCGATTTCAAACAACTCCACCGCACCGTGCGACAGAAGTGCCCTTAACACCGCCTGTGGGTCGGTTTGAGGCGTCAATCGCAGTTCCTGATACTGCCCGAAGTTGATCATCGATTCGACTCCGATAAGCGAGGTCGGCATCGCCCCGCGCAGTCGCACGCGCACCGTGTCTCTGCCGTATTGCGACTGGATCGACGTCATCGGCCCATCCAGCACCTTTTTGCCCCTGAAGATCATCACGATCGCATCGCACATCTGCTCTGCCACCGACATATCGTGCGTGGAAAAGATCACCGTCGTGCCGGATCGCTTCAGTTCCAGAATCGCATCGCGCAAAACCACCGCGTTGACCGGGTCCAACCCGCTGAACGGCTCATCGAGCAGCACCAGTTGCGGGCGGGAGATCAGCACCGCGATCAACTGCACCTTCTGGGTTTGGCCTTTGGAGAGCGTCTGCACGCGGCGTTTGGCAAACCCGCCCAATTGCAGCCGGTCCAGCCAGTTATTGATCTCCTGATGCGACGGCTTGTGCCCCTTCAGTTGCGACAAATAGGTCAGCACCTCATCGACCCGCATCGATTTGTAGAGCATCCGCTCTTCGGGCAGATACCCCACCCGATCGTCGGCCGGTCCGTGACGGGCATTGCCCAGCACCATCACCTTGCCCGAATCGGGCGCGTAGATGCGCATGATCATCCGCAACGTGGTCGTTTTGCCTGACCCGTTGGGACCGATGAACCCGCACAACGTCCCTTGCGGCACCGATAGCGACAAGTCATCGACTGCGACAAAATCGCCAAAGGTTTTGCGAAGTTTTTCCAGTTCAATCACCGCCATGCTGCGTCTATCCAAAGGCCGCGATCACCGTGAACATGACGATCCACACCACATCCAGAAAATGCCAGTAGAGCACGCAATTCTGCACGCCGGCATAGTGTTCGTGGTCATACTTTTCCTTGCGCGCCCCATAGACGACCATCCCCAGCGCCACCAGCCCGCCGACCACATGGAGGGCATGGATCAGGATCAACACCATCACCAGCGCAAAAAACGGCATCGACCGCGTGCCGTACCGCTCGTCTTCGTAGGTCGCACTGGCCGCCGGTCGCTCGATGAGGGTCTCCGTCTGCTGCGTGCGCCATTGATCCATGGATTCGGAATGTTGGTTATAAAGCTGGATCATTGCCGGGGTTTGCACGACGACAAACAGCCCGGCGAAGACGATGGTTGCGGTCAGCCAGGTCTTGAACGCGTCTCGTCGCTCACGCCGAATCGCCATCAACGCCTGATGAATCGTCACACTCCCAGCCAGCATCAGAACGGTGCTGACCCACAGCGTATGGGGGAGTTTGATCGTGCCATACGCCACATCCGTGTTGGTCACGCGAATCAGCACATATCCCAACATGCTGGCGGCAAAGAGCATTCCCAGCGACGCCAGGAATAGCAGCATGCCAATGGAATTGGCCCGACGGGGAACCGGATGCGAACGGGTGGTGGTCACGTTAAGAGTGTAGAGCCAAATCGGGCGTTTGCCGATATCCGATGCGATAAATTGAAAGCAAAGGCTTTTTTCACCGCCGAGACGCAATTCCTCTGCCGCCAAACCGCACTGACCGATTATTCATGCCCCCGCCACGATCGTGCCGATGATTATCGGACGCCATGATTGCGCCTTCCTCCATCCGTGCCTCGATCGTCTTTGGACTGCTCGGCTGCGCCTTTGCGGTGCTGCTAGGCCGGGTGGGGTATCTGCAATCATGGGGGGCACAGCAGAATATCGCCCGCGCGGAGCGGCAGCAGTTTCAGCGTGAGCCGCTCTTTGCCCGCCGCGGGAGCATCTTTGATCGCAACGGCATGCTGATGGCCGGGACGGTGCAGAGTCAATCGTTGTTTGTTGATCCCAAGTTCATGGCCCAAGAGTTTGCCGCCGAGGGGCGCGAGCCGTTCCTGGCAATGGATGAAGCCGTCTCAAAACTGTGCCGATTCATCGACCGCAATCCCCACGAAATCTCCCAACTGCTCGGCGACCGTTCCGAAAGCCGCTTTGTAAGGCTGGCCGACAACCTCGATGAGCGGACGATCAAAGAGATCGACAAGCTTGATCTGCCCGGCGTCGGATTCATCCCCTACAACGTGCGGTATTACCCGATGGGATCGATCGCGGCGCATGTATTGGGCGGTGTGAACAACGACGGCGGGCTCGAAGGCGTCGAACTGAAGTTCAACAAACTGCTCGCCGGCCGCGACGGATCGAAGCGAACGCTCAAAGACGCCCGGCGTCGGCCGCTGTTTGTCGATGCCGACGACTACATCTCCGCCCAGCACGGCCAGCACCTGATTCTCACCATCGACGCCAACATCCAGTCGATCGCCGAGCAGGAACTGGCCAGTGCGTGCGAAAAGTTCAAAGCCCAGTCGGGTGAGGTCGTCGTGCTCGATCCCTGGACCGGCGATGTGCTGGCGCTGGCGAATTATCCGACCTTTAATCCGCAGGCGCTGGGCGAGGCGACGATGGATCGCCGCCGCAATCGGGCGTTGGTCGATCCGTATGAGCCGGGATCGACGCTCAAGCCGTTTATCGCCGGACCCGCACTGGCGGCAAAGATCACGCGGCCGAGTGAGATCTTTCCGAT
>JBGSMH010000627.1:0-4749 GCA_041740275.1 Phycisphaerae bacterium | reverse complement strand
CACCCAGCGGATCAGGCGGTGCGAGCGTGACTTCTGTCGTCCCGGTCCGGAATAGAAAGACAGGTGAAAAATGTTCGAGATAACGCTCGGCCACCTTGAACGCGGCAGTCGCGACAGAATCATTGGCGGACCACACCCAGGTGATGCGGGCGCGTTCGTTGATGGCCGGATCGGTCAGATGCTGCCACAGGAGCGGGAGAAACAGCATCAGGAATCCGCTTGCCGCGCCAAGGATCGCCCGCCGCGACGGCGCATCCTTCCGCAACGGCGAGACAACGAGTGATGCCATCAGCAAAAGTGGCAGGTAGATACGAACAGGCCCGTATGCGTAGCACGCCAAACCGGTCGCGATGCCGGCCACGATTGCGTAGCGGGTCGAAACCTGCTCCCCCCGCGTCCAGAGCAATCCGCTCTTCTGCCATAGAGCGATGCACGCCAGTACAAGCATTGGCGTGATTGAGGCTTCGTGAGCCCATCGGGTTTGCTGGATAAGTGTGGGATCGATCGCCAGCAGCAACGCCGCCAGCATCGCGACGCGTTCACCCGCAATCCGCCTGACGATCAGGTAGAGCAGCGCGACGGACGCCACGCCCGAGAGTGCGCCCGGCAGCCGAAATACCCATGCCGACAACCCGCCCACGTCCACAAATGGAGCCAATACATAGAGAAACAGTGCGCTACGATTGTCATTGAAAGCGCGGGTGTAAAAAACGGGGAGGACCACGCCGTGCTCGTCGGCAAGCATTGACGCGAGGCACGTCGCATTCCAAACATTCGACGCTTCATCCGCATGGACGCCGGCCGGACTGCTACCGAGCATCCAGAGCCGAAATATACCCGCCAACGCGAGTACCAGCACCAGCGGGACGAATCGGCGAATGGGCGACATTGATGCAATATAATCGTTTTCGTGCTGCCGTGAAATCTCACCCGGTGGGGCGTTGCCCCAGATAAGAATTTGCCGCCGCCAAATGAGCCGGAAGAAAGAACGCACCAATACACCACATGTAAATCAGAAACGTTTCTCGTGTCCCAATCTCGCTCGCTGGCGTTCAGTTCCCACGCGGCAGAATATTGTCACGTTGATATTGGTCGCATCCAGATTCACACTGAGCTCTTTTTGCCATCGCTCGACATCCTTCAGCTCGACGCTGTCGTTTAGCTTGCATTTACCATACCAACCTCCGCCAAAGCGGTGTAGTTCCACTACATATTGATCTGGCAGGTCTGCAGCCATCCTCACCCATGTACGCAAATGCCATTTGACCATCTCCTTCGCTACCGCTTTGCTGGGTAGCTCCACCATCTCACTTGATGGCCGCGGCAAATACTGCCATCGAAGGCTGAGTGTCCGACCGCTATCCACAACGGTCAGTTGTTGCCTCTCATCGGCTAATCGGAACTGGATGTAGTCTCCCACGAACCGAACAAAGACTACCCCGTCAGGACTCTTTCTCTCGAATCGAAACACGTCCTTGTACCCAACGGCTGTCTCTCGTGCCTTGGTGAAGTCCGATACGGCGAACAACGTTGGCCGCACAAACTGGGTAATCCTGGCTTCCCAATCTTCGAGCACCGATCCAGGGAGGTCTTCTAACGGTATAGGTGGGTACAACGTTTCATCAATCGCAGTCGAATCTGCGTATTCAAAGCCCTCATCGTGCGCGAGCGCAATCAACTCTTTGTCATACGACCCCGCTGGACCGATTGCCAAAGCACTTGTCATCAAGAAAAGTGCGGCTATGCAACTTCGCATCTTGACCTCCCATTGTTGTGGGTCGTTCACGTTCGAGAACGATAGTCGGGGCGATCTAAGGATTGCAACTAAAAAATCGGCGGTGCGACAAAGCGACGCATCGGGTTTGCTTACATAGAAAACGGCGTGCGCAACGGTTATGGACTAACAGATTGTTTATACCGCAAGCGGTTTTAGTTGCGACCGGATCGGGCGGGGGTATGATGTTGCTCGCTCGGGGAAAATAGCCCCGGCGGGGAGGGCTTGTTCAAATCTTGCTCACCCTACGATTTATCGGCAAAGGAGATGGTCTATGAAACGCTCGAACCGCACCGGGTCCACCACTGTCAAAGCGCTGGCCGCGATCGCGATTGTTGTCGTCGTCGCGGTAGCCGCCTGGTATTTCACCAGCGATACGTTCCGCACCAAGGTTGACGCCAGCATGACGCAGGCGACGAAATGGACGCCGGAAAATATCGCCAAAGACCCGCAAAACTATCTGAACTATGTCGAGGCCGAGACGATCAAGGCACAGGAATCGCTCAAGGCGTCGCGGATTGCGGTGGCGCAAAATCGCGGCAAGCTGGAAACCATGCGCGATGAGGCCAAGAAGAAGATCAGTGCCGGGGAACGCGGGCTCAAAGAGCTGGTCGCATCGTACAAGACCGCCGAAACTGCCAATGCATTCCCGGTCAGTTGGGCCGGGCAGTCGCTGACCAAAGAGCGGGTGCAATCTCAGGTGGTGGCTTTGGATAAGGAATTGAAGATTCAGAAGAATCTATTGAACAAGGTTGAAGGCGGATTGAAGAGCCTGGATGTGCAGGTGATGAAGATCTCCGAGGCCGAAGGCAACTCACAGTCGCAACTGGCCGAGATTCGCGCCAATCGCGAGTTGTTGAAGGTGCAGTCGCTCACGACGGACCTGAAAGACAAGCTGGTGTCGATGCAGTCTGCGGTCGCCGCCACGGTCGGTGCCGCCAGCGATACCAGCGGCGTGATCTCGCTGGATCAATTGACCGCCTCGTCCGAGACCGCAGTTGATACGACGGCGTTTGATAAGATCCTCTCGGAAACCAAATAATCGTCTGGCATTACGCGCAATTGAAAAAAGCGATCATCATCCTCCTGGTGCTGGCAATCGGCAGCACGACGTTCCTGGCGATCGTTGCGTTGCGATCGGATCGGGATACGTCGTCCGGCGACCCGACGCCGCCGCTGAAGGTGCCGGATAAGAAGGACTGGACGCCGGAGGATATTTCGCGCGATCCGGTGGGTTATCTGGCGTGGTCGGACGTACAGGTGCAGACGCAAATCGAGGTGCGGCAAAGTCGACTGGAGAAGTTGTCGGCACGTCGAACGGAACTGGCCAGCAAGCAAGGCGAATTGGTCGGCAAAATCGACGAAGTGAGAAACTTCCGGACTCGGCTCCAGTCCGCGTTCGATCGCGCCGCCGACGAAGACCGCTGGCCGGTGCGGATGGCGGGTCGAACCTTCGAGCGTGCCAAAGCCCGCGATATCCTGGCCGAAACCGCAGTGTGGCTCGAAGACCGCGCCCCGCTGGCCGATGCGTATAAGGTCTCGCTGGCAAAGATGGATCAATCCAGCCAGGCCCTCCGCAACGACATCCGCAGCCTCGGCCAACTGCGGGAAAAGATCGCACTCGATATCGAACGCGTCAAGCTCAATGAAGGCAATGCCGAGTTGGATCAACTGCGCAAAACCGAAACCCAACTGGCGTCAATGTCCAAGGCGCTGAGTCAGATGAGCGACGAACAGGCACCTACACTGTCCGAGACAAGTAAATCGGCACATGTCGATATCGATTCGATATTGAAATAAACGAAAGATTGGATTTACCACAGAGACATAGAGAACACGGAGATCAACTCGGTGCCCGCGACGTATCTGCGAAAATGATGGCACTGAATATTAGTTCACTTAAGCGCCATCAAGGCGCGCAAGACCATCTCCGTGTCCTCTGTGTCTCCGTGGTGAAAAACGCATTTTAGAACGGAGAAACGATGAAGAACGTGATTTGGGCACTTGGCCTTCTTGTCGCGATGACGATGTCGATCTGGGGTGCCAGCGCACTGTCGCAGGACGGGCTATCGGGCGCGGCAGCGGATGCGGAACTGGTCGAGACGCGCACCGAAATCCCCCGCCTCAAGGCCGCCGCACCATTTGAAGTCAAGGACAACACAGTCGTCGTCGAGTTGTCCGAATACGCTGGCTACGCCGGGCTGATCGCCGCCAACGGCGGACTGGACGCCAACGAAAACTCTCTGTTCTTCAAGAAGTTTGGCTTCAAGGTGAAGTTGACGCTCAGCGAGGATGAAAGCTGGTCGTCGCTCAACAGCGGGCGTATCGCGGCGGCAGCGGCCACGGTCGATGTGCTCTCGGCCTACGGAAAACAGTTCAACGTCGTCGTGCCTGCCCAGATCGGCTTTTCTCGCGGGGCCGACGGGATCGTCGTTCGCTCCGATATCAAACGCATCAACCAACTCAAGGGCAAGGTCTTGGCGACGGCGCAGTTCACCGAGGCCGACTTTTTCATCCGATATCTGGCGCAGGAAGCGGGCATCGGCGTAAAGATGCTGCCTGATCTGGCGGCACAGCCGGACGCGGAAAAAATCAATCTGGTCTATTGCGCCGATGCGTTTGGTGCGGGCGATCTGTTTCTGCGCGATCTCAAGGCCGGCCGCAACCGACTTGCGGGGTGTGTGACCTGGGCACCGAAGACGACCGAGGTTGCCGATGCGTCCGAAGGCAAGGCGACGATCCTCACCACCAATCGCAACCTGCTGATCGTGGCCGATATTCTAATCGTCAACAAGGGCTTTGCCGACGCGCACAAGGACATGGTCGCGGGGCTGGTCGAAGGGTTGCTTGAAGGCAATCGCATGGTGCGCGACGAACAGGCCAAGCATATCCCGACGATCGCCAAGGCGTTCGGCTGGGACGAGGGTGAGACCAAGGAAGAACTGGCAAAGGTGCATCTATCGAACGTGCCGGAG
>JBGSMH010000626.1:0-8113 GCA_041740275.1 Phycisphaerae bacterium | reverse complement strand
GACGGCCGACAAGAGCAACTCGCTGCCGAGCAGCTCGTCGAGTTCGTCGAGTTCGCTCAATCTCAACGAAATGGCCGACGACCTGGACACGTTCGGCTCACGTCGCACGCAGCCAAGCCGATCGAGCAGTTCGTCTGGAATCTCAACGACGTGCTTGAAAATGTGGGCAACAAGGACGTCGTTTTCTACGACACCCGCAACATCAAGGAGTTCACCGGCGAAGACAAGAAGGACAACCAGCGCGGCGGGCATATCCCCGGCGCGATCTGCATCGACTATGACGATTTCCTGACCAAGGACACGCGCACCACAATTCGTCCGGAGCAGGTGCGATCCAAGCTGCTGGCCAACGGGATCACACCCGAGAAGAAGATTGTGCTCTATTGCCAGACCGCCACCCGCGTCAGCCTGCCGCTCTTTGCGCTGCGCGATCTGGGCTACAAGAACGTGTACATCTACGATGCCAGTTGGCACGAGTATGGCAATCGAGCAGATACGCCGGTGGTTGAAGGCGGAAAGTAAGAAGCCAGAGCGAATCACCACCGCGCCGTTACGGCACTTTGATCTCCCACAACTGACAGGTTGCCACGCGATACCACCCGCGTGCGTCGCGCCGGCCTCGCATGCGGGAGGGGGCCGGGTCTTTGCTGACCTGCGGGGTGTTCCACCAGGCGATCCGCTCGGCTTTGATCGATTCGTCCTTGGGCCGAATGATGTGACGCCGGATAAAGTCGGGCGTCAATGCAGCGAATTTATTGTCTTTGGGCTCTTTCTTATCCTTGAATGAAGCAAGCAGGTCTTCCAGGCGATTGACGCTGTCGACGACAAACACCCGCCGATTGTTTTTGATCGCGTCGGTCACCATTTGGCGCGCCTGTTCGGTCAGTGCCTTCTGATCAAAATCCTTGAGTGAATCCTGCAACTGCTTGCCGCGCACCGGGTCCATCAACACCGGATCATCGGTCGGTTTGTTCGGCCTGCCATTGACCCAACCCTTGTCGAACGTCATCCCGTTAAATGTGATCAGGTCCTGCTCAAACTGGATCTGATGCAGCAACCCTTCGTCACGGCTGATCAGGATCGAACCGGGCGGAACGAGCTTGGCGATGAATTGGTAATTCACCGCCTGCCATGCCCGATCGTGTGCGTCTCGCTCAAGTTGCTTGATGCTGTTGTCGGCCTGCACCGCCACGCTCAAAAACGCGATCACCCCGGCGGCAAGCGTGGGGACGATCGCTCGTTTCAGCAGCGCCGATGCGGCGATCGCCGCGCCCCAGGCGCTGAGCATGATCAGCGAGGAGAAAAAGACTGGCCTGGCGTATCGCGTGGCAAATACGCTCGGCGCGGGGTCAAGATATTTGTCCATCGGCATGATCAATGGGCGTCGCTCGGCGGTGGGATCGGGGTCCGGGCTCTTCAGGGCGCTGATCGCGGGCAGATCCAGTCGCAGGGCAAAATGCCCCAGCACCCCTGCCGTCAGCCCGCCAAAGGTGAGGACCAGGATCATCAGATACGCTGGCACAGGCTGCGGCGCTTTGGGCAGCAGATCGCGGATATGTGCGATCAGCCAGAACGCCCCGGCGACCATCGGCGGAAGGACGGTAAGCACAAATCGCAGATACCCCACCCCGTCCGGCGCCCAGTAGTAGAACGTGTAAATCGTCACACACGGGCCGACCCACAGCCACAGAAACATCGCCACGCGCCAGTTCCACCAGAACATTGCGATCAACCCGGCGATCGCGATCGGCATGATGAAAAACAGCCCGTTTTCGCTCAGTTGCCGAGTGATCGTCTCCCAGTTGTCGTAAAAGAACGCCCAGGAAAATCCGGTCGATTCGTTGGTCGCATCGTAGCCGGTGAGCGTGCCCATCTCCAGATAGTTATAGGTGAGCAGAATCGACACGGGAATTAGCCAGCCGACGACGATCAGGGACGATTCGATCCAGCTTCGCAGCACCCGCCAGCGGAGGTTGATCAGCGCGGCAAACACGATCGGCAGCAGCAATGCGCCTTCGGTGTACCGGATTGTCGCGGCATACCCGACCAAAAACCCGCCTAATAGCGCCCAGCCCCATCCGCCCATTCGCCACCAATGCAAAACCGCCAGCATCCCCCAGACGCAGCAAAATACCGTGGTCGAGTGGCTGTTGGGATTATTGACGCACCATGTAACGACCGGGCTTGTTGCATAGACCAGCATCGCCAGCACTGCGGGGAATGAGCCGGTAAATTGTCGGGTCAGAAAAAAGACGCCCAGCACCGTCAACGCCATCGCGATCGGGCTGATCAGGTGCGCCAGCGCTACCCCATCCCCCCCGCCGACCCAGAGGGCGATCGCGTAGAGCAGCGGCAGGCCCAGTGGATATTTGGGATAGAAATGCTGTGGATTATTGGTGGCACTGACCCACATGTTGGCGATGAACTGGTGCGGATCAAACTTGTCGGGATTGGCGATCTGCTTGGGCGCCTGCTTCATCGACAGCGTCTCGGCGAACATCTTCCCGCCGACCAGATACCCGTTCTGATCGACCCCCTGATGCGCCGGCGTCCAAAAGGTCAGCACCGTCGACAGATACCCCGCACTGATCGCGATCGCCAGCAAAACGAACAGATACCGTTTCCATCGCACTTCAAAGGGCAGTCCCGGGATATTGCCGCGCGATACGAGCATCGGCTGCGCGATGGGGCGTTCGTAGTCGATCGGCTCGAGGGTCTGAGCAGCAAGGCCGGGTTTAGCTACCATTTCAGTCTGTATTTGCGACATCTCTAAAGACGTTACTGTGCAACCCGCCGGGCGTTGAGAAAACGATGGATTACGGGCGGTTAAGCACGCTGGATCGCCCGGATCAGCGATGGAAGGACCAACAGTGCCAGAGGGACGAGCATCCACAGATTTCCGGACAGGATATCGTACTGCTCCCGCACCGCCGACAGGGGTTTCTTGGCGATCCAGACGACCATGCCGACTTCAAAGATGACCGTCATGCCCATCCAGAGTGCCCCAATCAGGATCGCCATCCCCGCAGATTCGATAGGCCAGACCCGGTGCGCGATCCACGTCACGATCGCAAACAGCCCGATCGCGGTCACAGCCGACACCTGTTGAGAGCGAAACTCACCCAGGACCGGCTTGATCAGGAAATCGCGCACCCCGCCGTTGAAAATCGCCAGAATCAGGAACACCACCCAGATCGCCAGATATCGAGCAAGCATCAAAATCTCCGATTCTCGTATCCCCTAAATCACCTCTGCCAATACTTCGGCAAACGCCTCATCCCTCGTCTGCCACCACAACTGCTTGTGGTGATGGATCGTCAGCAGGTGCGTATGTTGTGGAAAGAGGATCGCAAAATCGCTGCCTGACAGGTTCGTCAGAAGCGATTCGACCATCGTTTCCAGTAAATCCACCTCCCCCGCTTCAAACGCGACCGCGGCGGCGTCGGTGCGGGTTAGCAACTGCTGCGGATCAAGCCCCGCCCGCTCGATCGTTACCGCGAGCCAGTCCCGGTTGCCGTGATTCAGCTCAAAACTCCAATGCGCCTTGGGCACCACCCACGCCGGACCATCGATTCTGCCCGGCCAGACCTGCCTCAACATCCTTGTCAGATTCTGTTCATAAGGCGGCCCGACCCACAACAAAGTCGCCGGCAAACCGGCGCGGATGCTCGGATCGTCCGGGCCGATCCATCCAACAATCCTCACCCGCTCGACCTGATCCCCGGCGAACGCAAACGCCCCACTGTTGTAATACGCGCAGCGAAACCCCCTCGCCGTCATCTGCGCCAAAACCAATTGATAATCCACGATCGTCGCCACGCGGGTAACGTATCAGACTTGGGGGGAAAACAAATAAACAGAGCCATGGTAAATCGGAAGTGCCCGCCATATGTGTTCAGCGCAAAAAAAAGCGATCCCGGCGTTATTCACGCGGAATCGCGATCATCCAATGCCCGGGACAGGACTCGAACCTGCACGATGTTAGTCACTACCACCTCAAAGTAGCGCGTCTGCCAATTCCGCCACCCGGGCGAGGGTAGCCGAAAAATAGTACCGCACACCCGCGTGTTTGCCAAGCCGCAGAGGGGTATGATCCGCAAATCGGCCTGTACAAGGCCAGTTGGGTGACTGAGCAGGAACACGGATGTTCGAACGCCGACTCAAAATATTGCTGATACTTCTGACGCTGGTGTGCGCCGTGCTCGTCGCTCGCGCGTTTGCGGTGCAGGTGGTCAGCCGGGCGTATTGGGAGGACGAAGCCAACCGCGTCATGGAGGATCAGACCACGATCCCCACCACGCGCGGCCGACTGCTGGATTTCAAAGGCCGTGAGCTGGCGGTCGATTTGCCTTGCATTGACGTCACCGTCGATTACCGTGCCGTCCAACTCGAACCCGACGCCCGCTGGATGCGTCGTCTGGCGATCGAACGTCTCAAGCACGCCGATCCCACTTTCCTGCAAAAGCCCCGCGCCAAGCGTACCGAAGCGATCGACGCCGAGGTTGTCGTCGTTCGCAGCCAGATCGAAGCGATGTGGCATGAACTGGCGCGACTGTCCGGCAAGCCCATCGACGAGATCGACGAGCAACGCCGGCAGATCGTGCGACTCGTCGAGATGCGAAAACGACTGGTCTGGTACAGCAAATACGAACGGGCCGTCAAGAATCAGGAAAGCCGCGCCGGCGATTCATGGGCGTCGTGGCTGCTGGGTCAGAACAATCAGGAACTGGATCTGGATAAGTTTGCCGTCACCGTCGCCGAAGAGTTGCAGCAGCATGTGATCATCCCCAATGTGTCGTATGCGATTCGCACACAACTGATGCGCGAGATCGACAAATATCCCGGGCTGCAACTTCGATCGGGTGTGGTGCGAACCTATCCGTACAACGATGTGGCATGTCATGTGATCGGCACGCTGCGGGCGGTCGATGCCAGCGAACTGCCCGACCGCAGCGCGACTGCGAATCAAACGCTCACCGAGCGACTGCGGAATTATCGCCCGACCGACCGCGTCGGCAGGGAGGGGTTGGAGATGCTCGCCGAGGACCGGCTTGCCGGCACGCGAGGTGTGGAAATCCGCGACGGCGTTGGCGAAGTCGTCCGCAAAATCGCCCCCGTTCCCGGCCAGGATGTCCGCACCAGCATCGATGTCGTGCTGCAGGCGTCGATCGAGCAGACGTTCAAAAAAGTGCCGATGATCCCGTACAAAAACGCGCCGGTGCAGATGCTGGATATCCCCGGCGCAGCCGTGGTGATCGACATCAAAACCGGGCAGGTGCGGGCACTGGTTTCTTATCCAACCTATGACCTGAACAAATACGACGAGTTGTATACCGAACTTGCCAACGATCGGATCAGCAACCCGTTTCTCAATCGCGCCACGCGCTACGCGATCGAACCCGGATCGACCGTCAAGCCGCTGGTCGGCCTGGCGGCAATCAGCCAGGGTATCATCGGGGCACGCGACACCATCGAATGCACCGGCTTCCTGATCCTCAACGGGCATCGCTATACGCAATTTGCCCGATGCTGGACGATGAGCCAGTTTAATTTGGGACATCACACCGTCCCGTCCGATGCCCCGCACCCCAATGGTTTTCTTACCTATGCCGACGCCCTTGAACGATCCTGCAACGTCTATTTCGAAACCCTTGGCGACAAGCTCGGGACCGGCGGATTGCGGCAATGGTTTTTGCGATTCGGATTGGGTCGTGAGACGGGGATCGGGCTTCGCGAATCGCGTGGACTTTTGCCCGCCGAGGAAGATATGCCGGCATCCAGACAACGCGCCAGCGCGTGGTTCGCCGCGATCGGGCAGGGACAGATCTCGGCGACGCCGATCCAGATGGCGAACGTCGCCGCGACCATCGCGCGCAGCGGGATCTGGAAGCGGCCGACGCTGTTGGTGGATGGCTATCGCAAATCGCCGGCGTTTGACGGACCTGACACCGTCGATCTGCACCTGAATCGCGAGGCATTGATCGAGGTTAAACGCGGGATGATCAATGTCGTCAACGGCGACGCAGGGACCGGAACCGCGGCACACATGTCGCTGTTTACGGTTGCGGGCAAGACCGGCTCGGCCCAACCGCCGCCGCTGTCGCTACCTCGGTTTAGCAATAGCGGGGAACTGATGCGTGACGATCGAGGCCGGGCGGTGTTTGATCGCGTCGCCTTGGGGACAATTAACACGCCCAATCCGCTGGTCCCGTGGTATCGCGGCATCGGCACCGCCGAGGATAAGGTCAACAGTCATGCCTGGATGCTGACCTTTGCCCCCGCCAACGACCCGAAAATCGCCGTCTGCGTGATGATCCCCTACGGCGGTGGCGGTGGTCTGGCGGCGGGATCGGTCAGCAAGCGCATCCTTGAAGCCGCCGTCGAGCAAGGCTACCTTCCTGCTCAATAGAAATGTCTTTCAGCAAACTGCGGCGCAACTATGAATGAATCCACAACGACACCCCCCGCCTTCCCCCGCGCCGCGTCCCGTTCGTGGATGGAGATCAACGTCCGGCCATGGCTGGCGATCATGCTGCTGATGTTGCTGGCGGGGATCGCGATGGGGGCTTACGGATACATTCAGGCGTCGCACGAACGCCGCATCATCGAATCCGGCACGCCGGTGACCGCCACGGTTGCCAATCTGGGTCAGGATACGCGACAGATGCCGCGAGATGAGCCGGTGCGCGTCACGCTCGGTTACACGGATCCCGCGTCGAAACGAACGATAAGTTCCGAGCGGCTGATCCATCGCAAGCCCGGTGCGGTGATCAAACTGAAGGACGAAATCCCCGTTCGCATTGACCCCGCCGACCCGACTTTCTGGACCGCCCGCACCGAACCTGTGCCGATGCTTCAGCCATTGATGGTTCCGCTGGTGCTGCTGCCAGTCGTGCTGATCTGCGGCCTGGGAACCGTGTGGCAACGTGGGCGAGTGATGAAAGTCGTCAACACTGGATCGATCAAACGCGCCACAGTCGCCTCCGTGCGACAATCGCCACTGGCACCGCTATCCAAACAGATCGGCGTCACGATTGAAGGAGCTGACCGCACCGTCCGACAAGCCTACTGGCCATCCGGAAACGGCGCGATCGCCAAAGGCGACGCGATCGACGTCCTCTCCACCGGCGGATCGATCGTCCTGCCGGTCCGGTCGTATCAATAGCAACTCGCGTTGGACAGAAGGTGTCGATGCAAGCACGGATGCTTCAACAACTCGCCCTCTCGCGGCACTGGCCCTTATTAGCGGCGGTGACGGTGCTCGCATGTTTGGGCGTCGTGACCATCTGGGCAGACGACCCGGCGGCGGGGAAAAAGCAGTTGCTCTTCTTCGCGATCTCGGTCGCGTGCATGGCGGCGTTTCAAACCATCGACTATCGCATCATCGGAAAATACGCCGGGTGGTTCTATACCGCCTCGGCGATATTGATCGGCTACACCGTCCTCGGGTCGGTCGTCACCGTGCCCGGCGTCACCCAACGCAATGGCGCGTTCAACTGGATCGACTTTGGCCCGTTCGCGCTGCAACCGGCGGAGTTGATGAAAGTCGCGTTCGTGATGGTCATGGCACGCTACCTGCGATTTCGTTCCAATTACCGCACGCTCACCGGGCTACTCGCGCCGTTTGTGCTGGCGGCGTTTCCGATTCTGCTGATCCTCAAACAACCCGACCTCGGCACGGCATTGGTCTTCATCCCCACGCTGTTTGCGATGCTGTACCTGGCCGGGGCGCGACTGAAACATTTGCTGGGCGTGGTCGCGATGGGCATGGCGTGTTTGCCGTTTCTGTGGCTGAGTGGTCTCGACGGCGTGCCCGTATTTGAACACCTGCCCTCCATCGTAAAGGAGTATCAGCGGGATCGGGTCTATTCGATGTTCGCCGATGATCCGGACACACTTCTGGGCACCGGGATGCAGCAGCACAACGCGTTGATGGCCTTGGGCACCGGCGGGTTCAGTGGCAAGGGCACGGGCGAAATCCCCATCGGCCAGACCGTCCCCGAACGCCGCAACGACATGATCTACGCACTGATCGGCGAACAGTTTGGCTTTATCGGATCGACACTGGTCATCATCGCCTACGGGGTGATCTTTTTTGTTGGCTTCGAAATCG
>JBGSMH010000625.1:0-1721 GCA_041740275.1 Phycisphaerae bacterium | reverse complement strand
ATTTTAGATTTTGGATTTGCGATTGAAATGCGCATCGCACCAACATGGGTGTCGGCCGTGACGCGACAGGCAGATCCAAAATCAAAAATCGAAAATCGAAATTCCATGACGTTTCTCACTTGAGTGCGACGAAGGTGGTGTAATAGGCGACATCCATCGTGGTGCCTTCAAAATTGGTGGTGCTACCGTCAGACTGCCGGTTGCGACCGACCAGATAGGCGGTGGCGTTTTCCAGGCGAACGATCTGCACCGTTCGCTTGCCCTTGGTCGGATGGGTGTAGGTCACGCGCTCGTTGTTCAGTTCATAGCCGGGGAAGGCTTCGAAGGTTGTGCCACCCACGTTGGCGCCCAAGCGGACGACCCGAGCCCCGAGATGATTGTTGGCTGTTGAGTAGTCCTGCGGATCAAGCGTGTCGGTGTTGCCGCTGCTGTCGTAGGCGATGATCTCACCGCTGGTGTCGGACAAGCCTGCGAAAGCGATGATGACAAACGCCCCAGGTGCTGCGGCACCGGCATTTAAGGGGTTATCACCGGATGAGCTGGCGATCCCGGCAATCCCGAACGTTGTTGGGTCGGCACTCAGTTCCACGAGGCGCGGTTCCAGCGGTCGAACATTGTTGGTGATAGCAAAATCGGCTTGTGTAAATGGCTCGGGTCGATTGACAACGAAAATGCACAGTTGCATCGTGTTGGCAACGCCGGGGACCGTGCGATACAAACCCACCCAGGCATAGCGCGAATCGGACGGGCTGATCATGTTCGCGTGGGCAATCTTGGTGATGGGCAGGTTGTTGTTGACGTTGGATTGCTGCAGCGGCCGGATCATGCCACCACCAAACGTGGCGGCATTGGCGACCCTGCCGATCTCCGCGGCGGCGGAGCGGGCGAGGCTGGCGGCGTGGGTTTCGTCGAAGTTGGCCTTCGACTGGCTCAACCCCACCGGAAAAACCGCCGCGATCAGGATGAAGCCGATGCCCAGAATCATCACCGCAAAGAGCAGTTCGGTAAACGAAAAGCCGCGCGCGGCATGGGCGTAGGAACGAGATCGCAAACTGAATATCGAAGATCGCAAGTTCATCTCATTCACCTTTCACGATCGTGCCGTTGTAGCGATTGACAAGCAGGGGGGTGGCGTTTTCGTTGATCCAGCTTGTATGGGTTGCCGACGGCTCGGTAGCACCTTGCGTAGCATTTCTAAAGGCCTCATCTTCAAAAAGCATCAAGCCGATCTGCGAACGCGCCTGCTGATTGATCGCGCCCGACGGTGCCATTTGCGTCGCCAGATCACTATCGGGGCTGATCACATATTGGCGGACGTATAACTGCCCGTTTTCGTCGAACAGCACCACCGCCGGTGCGACGTAGGGGATTGTGGCGACATTGCCCGCGCCGCGGATGTTGATGCCGGTGGGCAGACGCAACTGATCGCGATCAGGAACCAGGTCAATCGCCAGCGAGTCAGCGGACCACTCGGCAGCCCAATTAGTGCCGACGTACGGTTCGTTGGTAGCACTGGACAGGTGGTCCTTCCTAGCCGTGTAGAGACCCGCACCGCGCGTGACGACCTGATATTCCCGATAATTCTGCCCGGTTTGCCACGGGACCGCGTCATCCGGCTGAACGACCGCGACCGCGATGCATCCGCTGGCTAAATCAGTGAAAAATGCGATGCCGCGCAACTGCTGCAAACCGACCGCATCGGCGCGGGCCCGGGCCAGGGC
>JBGSMH010000624.1:0-3723 GCA_041740275.1 Phycisphaerae bacterium | reverse complement strand
CTTTGGGCTTGGTGGGAAAGCACCGCTGCTTCCCGATTTCCAAACGTTCGGCGGTCAGTCCTAAGCACCAGCCCTTCTGATTGCAGGGTCCAGGATTCAGGTCGCGGAAACGAGTATCGCACTCATCACCAAGCCCTAAGCCCTAAACCCCAGGCCCTATCTTTTTAGCAACACGCAATTTCGCCGACCGGGATCGGGGGTTGGCATGTATTTCGGCGTCGGATGGGATCAGGGGCTTGGAGGTGAGAACCTTCAGTTGCCCGGTCTGCTCCGCCGACCGAAACATGTGCTTGACCAGTCGATCTTCGGTCGAATGGAAGCTGATAATCGCGATCTTCCCGCCGGGCTTGAGAAAACGCGGAGCCAGTTTGATCAACTGCTCCAGGTTGTTCATTTCACCATTGACCGCCATGCGTAAAGCAAGGAACGTTCGTGTGGCGGGGTCGATCTCGACCGATCTGCTCCGGCCTTTCTGATTCGGGACCACGCCCCGGACCAGATCGGCCAGTTGTCCAGTGGTATTGATCGGCGATCGTTTCCGCGTCTCGATAATCTTTCTGGCAATCCGCCGGGAAAATCTCTCATCGGCAAGCTGATAGAGCAGGTCGGCGATTTTTTGCTCGCCCCATTGGTTGATGATCTCTCGCGCGCTGGTCCGATTGCGACGATCCAGCCGCATATCCAGAGGCAGATCGTGCGTGAAAGAAAGCCCGTACACATCGTCAAAAAGTTGATTGGTGCTGATGCCCAGATCGGCGAAGATCGCATCGACCGTTTCGACACCTGATTCCTCCAGTGCGGTGTCGGCCTCGGCGAAGTTGGCGTGGAAAAGTCGAACGGGCAGGCCGTCAAGCTTGACGCGGGCATAGTCGAGATTAAGGGGGTCGTAATCCAGCCCGATGAGCGTGCCGTCGGGCATGACCGCTTTGGCCAGTGCCATCGCGTGCCCGGCCCGGCCGAGCGTGCAATCGACGATCAACTGTCCGGGTTGGGGGGACAGCTGCGTCAGAACCTCCTGAAGCATGACCGGGTCGTGACCCGTTTCGGGCAGTTGCATGGCTGACTTATACTCACCCGAACCCGCTTTTCACTTGCCAACCGAGTATTTGGGGAACATGCTAAGACATGTTCGGTTTATGTTCGGAATTTTTGCCGGTGACGTCGATACCGAGGCGCAAGTCAGGAAATCCCCGACTTGCCCGAAGTGGACGAAGGACCGGCTGATTGTTACAATCGTGTAAGCAAGGGCGGGTCTTCCCTGACCCAGACGACGTTTGTACCGTCGTCTCTCATCCGTGAGATTGTCCCTTACCTACAGCTTCTTTCGTACGCTGAGACCTGGCGTCGTTTGCGATCCTTCGCTGACGACGCCTTGTCTTATTGTCAGATGCGTCCTCAACGTCTGGACGCAGCTAGAGTTATGCCTGATTGTCCTTGTCGATCCCTGATCGACATCGATCTGAAGTGCTTCCTTCCCTGGAGGCACTACTGCGGGTCGTTCTGCGGGCCGGACAAGGCGAGTTGGCCTTCCATTTCCGCGACGATCTCTGGCATCTGCTGTTGCAGATTTGCCTGTTCTTCCGCCCAGTCCGGGCGATTCCACAGTTCCAGATGATCGCCAGTGCAGACGATCGAGATCTCACGGTCCAGCTTCAGATTGCCCATCATTTTCGGCGACACCAGGATGCGTCCTTGCTTATCCCACTGCAACCGAACCGACTGGCCAAAAAAAGCTCTCATGAACCGCTGCTCTCGAATCGTCGGAACGACCGAAAGATTCACTTTGCCGATTCGTGAAAGGTGGTACTTCTCCGGGTAGAGAAAGGCCTTGCCACCCATGTTGACCATCACCAATACGTCAGATTCGCCAAACGTCTCCAGACGCTTGCGGACCTCTGCGGGCACGAGCAGGCGACCCTTGTCGTCGATCGTCAGTTCGTGCTCGCCGATGAGTGGAAACCATGGTGGCATTTGGGTTTTATTCCCAACAATCACTTTCGACAGGGATCTTTTACCACTTCTCTCCACCCACATGCAATGAAGAATTCTCGGACGTGAACATTTTTTCTAAAGTTCGGGAGATGTAAGTGACGGAGTGTCGCAGCGATCGCGGTTATCCACCGTTTTATCCACAATTGGATGAATAATTCCTCATGCCAGTGTGGATAACCTGTCAGTTGTATTTCGATGAAATTGCCCGATCGCGTTCGGCGATCAGAGAATTGCAGTGGGGGAAAGTGGGGGCGATTTCCGCTCAGACAGTCGCGATCGCAACAGATCCAGTCCGATGAGCACGATCGGAACGATAAACGCCTGCCAAACCCGCTCCGATTGCGTGATGGTGGCGATCGCGCCCAATGTGGGTGAAATCCAAGATATCGCCCCATCCAAAGTGATCGACGGCCTCACAAACTCATGTGACAGGTAAAGCAGGACCGGTGCCCCCGCCGACAGCAGCAGCATCACGGCGATCAGTGGCGTTCGCAACGCGTCCCACTTCACCCGGGCGATCCGCTGTATGACGCCCAGCCACAGACCGACACTCACCATCGCCAATATCGCACGATCGACCGACGTATCCGCCAGCAACCCCGCCAGCATGATCATCGGCAGCGCCACCGCGATCGCGTGCGCCCAATCCTGCACTGATTTGAGCAGAATCGGGCACATCACCGTCGCCAGGATCAGTTGCACCAGCACCATCGCGATAAGGGAGGCATCTTCGATCGGCTCGGGAAAGCTCGCGGATAGGGGCACTCGCCACGCCATCAACGCCAACACACCCACCTGCGCCGCCGACCAGACCAGCCACGCCGCCAGCGATTGGAGTTGATCGTTTGCCTTAATCATCTAGGATCGAGCCGCCGATGGATAACCTTCTCCGATTCTACAAGAAAACCTGGTGGCTGTGGCTTCTGTTCTGCGCGCTGTTTGTCGTGTTGGGCATCTACGTCATGTCCCTTTTCTACTTTTTCATCCCCGGATTGCTGGGGTATTCACTTTATTTCGGGATCGTGCGGGGGTCGGAGATGTAGCGATTTCTCAAATCTGGATATTCCACACGAAGTTATCGTTGCTGTCCTCGCCGTGATAAGCATGCTTGCTCCGTGCCCAAAACGCTTGTTTATTTGTCCTCGTTACCCTTGCAACCATGTGAGTTCATCGGCAAACTTCATCAATGGTCAGCATTCCTCAGCAGAATTGCCTAATCACTGCAGCGTACGGCGTGGGGCCTGATTACGTCGAACGATTCTTGGCGACATTTCGTGCAGTGAATCGCTCGGATCGCGTGATCCTAATGGTGACAAAGCCGGACAAACTTGGGGAGATTGCCAGAAGATACTCTGCCGAATTAAGCGCAAGCAATTTCTTGCAGCGATCTGTTCCAACTCTCTTGATCAAGGCACCCCCACAGTCGGTTCGCATCACAGAACTGTTGGGGCGATCAAATCGGCTAGTGCCTTGGTTTTCACGATTTTTGCCCGATACACTCACTGAATTGCTGTCGCCCGTTGCTCTTGCACGGTTCTTCCATATCCGCCGCATTCTTCACGTTGAAAAAGTGGAATATGTGATGTTAAGTGACTGCCGAGATGTTTTTTTCCAAGTTGACCCGTTTTCGGAGCCTTCCGAGTTGGAATTTGCTCGGGAACCGAATTTCTTTGGCGGAGATTGGGCCAATGATCGCTGGATTCGTCTTGGGTTCGGCGATTCAGTGGTATC
>JBGSMH010000623.1:0-2276 GCA_041740275.1 Phycisphaerae bacterium | reverse complement strand
TCTTCCTTCGGCGCTGAAGTGGAGCCGCGAAGCAACTTACATCGATCTTTATGATCTGTCATCGCACGAACTGATCAATGAGATCGCGACCAAGCTTGGCGATCAAGCCACCGCCGACCGCGCCCGGGTGACGGCGGAGCGGATCAAACTCTGGGATCTCAAACGCAGTCTGCCCAAAGGCGAAAAAGCGGACCCAGCGCCCGGCAAAGACGCCGAGGCCAAACCCGATGCAAAAACCGATGCTGAGCCCGACGCACAGTAGTCGATTGGCGTTGATGCGGTATAAACAGTCGCATGACGCCAAACGAACTGACGATCGCCGGGTTTCAGAAGCATATTTCGGACAAGTATGAAGCGGTCGATCGCCAGCGCGGCACGCCTAAGACTTTTCTATGGCTGATCGAAGAGGTCGGCGAATTGGCGACCGCGCTCAATGGCGATGATCGTGCGAATTTGCAGGAAGAGTTCGCGGATGTGATCGCGTGGTTGTGTACGCTGGCGAACATCAACGATATCGATCTGGCAGAGGCGATTACCCAGAAATACCTGTCTGAAAAGCCGCCGGAAGGACATAAGTAGGCAGGCGGATAACGCTATATCGCTTCGATCGCCGGGGCGTCGTGTGGGTCGGCGTGGCGACGCACGCGACCTCGCAGCCAGAGCAGCAGCAACACCATCGAGATCGGACAAACGATCGCGGTGAGCAGTCCCCATCGCATGTCGGATGCATCAGCAACGCTCCCCACGACCCAGGGCATGACCATACCGCCGAGATTGCCGAGGGACGCGAGGATGCCGAACATCGTCGCCCCGCCGCTGGGGTAACGGTCCGCCGCCACCGCCAGCGTGCTCGGCCAGAGGCATGATCCGGTCAGTCCCGACAGCACACACGCCGCCAGCGCAACCGATCCGCTGGGGGCAAACGTCGCAATCGGAAATAGCAACGCCGTCAACGCACAACAGACAATCATCAGCGTGATCGTGCTCACAGATTTGGGCAGAAACAGTATCCCCACTCGGCCAACCGTCATCGCGATCGAAAACGCGACCAAACCTAATCCGGCGTGAAATCGCGAGAATCCGAGCGTTCCTTCTGCGTACGCTGGCAACCAGTAGGCGATGCCGGCCTCGGTCGCGCCACCCAACGCGATGGTGATCATCAGCACGATAAAGATCGGCTGGACCAATAGCTGGCGGGTGGGTGTACGCGGGCCCTGGGTCTGATCAACGATCTCAGGCAATCGCATCCACAAAAACGCCGCACCCAGGACCAGCGGCATCGGCATAAGGCCAAGCGCAACCGATTGCCAGCCGATCTGCAGTTTCACAGCAAGGGTTGCCAGCAGGATCGTGAGCACCGCTCCGGAGGCATAGAACGAGTGCAGCAGGTTCATCGCCATCGTGCGCCGTTTAGGTTGCACCGCTGACACGATCGGGCTGAGGATCATGTCCAACGCGCCGGCGCCAAAGCCCATGACAAAGGACCCGATCAGCACGACGCCATAGTTCGGTGCGATTCCGAGCACCGCCAGGCCGATAGCGATGAGCAGATTTCCCCCGGCGGCAAACGGCTTGCCGCCGATGCGGTCGGCAAGCGGTCCGGTGATTAGGATGCCGACGACCAATCCACCGAACGTGACGGCACCGATTCGCCCGAGTCGTTCGGCACTCAGGCCATCTGATCCGCCGAGGTCGGTTGAGATCGTCGTCAAAAACACCGGCAGCAGATTGATCGCGATCGCCAGGCACATCATCGCCAGATCGCAGATCACCACGATCGGCCAGACGCGAAGCGGCGAAGATGATGTTGACGATTTTGACACGGTTTCTATCGCAGGAGTTGGTGTACGCCGCGAGTGAACTCCGTTGCGCCCCCATTGGCCGGATGACGGACAGCGGGGACATTCAGGCCCAGTTGATCCGACATCGCCCGCTGACAGGTCTTGCCGATCGCAATCACACGAGCGCCGTCAAACAGCCCCAGCATCGTTCGCAAGACCTTCAATCCGTGCTGCACTTCGGCTGGCGTGGGCGTGCGATTGGTCAGGCGATTCTGCGGCTTGTGCGGGTGCCACGCGAACGTGTTCCAGAGCACAACCGAGCGCGGATCGACCGACGCCCCCGCCAGTGCGCGGGCGACGATCATCGCGGTCGGTTCCAGCACCCCGCCGCACCTGTCGGTGGCGCGGAGCGGGACGGTTAGGCTGCTCGTGCGGTGGTGCGGCAGATCGGTCATGGGCAATTGCCTCTCGCAGGTCATCGCGATCCCGCTGAAC
>JBGSMH010000622.1:0-2588 GCA_041740275.1 Phycisphaerae bacterium | reverse complement strand
GTCCGCCAAGCCGATGATCGAGTTTTGGAATGAGCCGTATCTGAATTGGTCGGTGAGGCCAGCGGTCAACTATGACGGCGATCACTACGACATCGCCCGTGCCGTTGAGGGCGGCCCGGTGCATTACCGCGGCAACGCCGAGGCGATACCCGATTTGGTCTGGACGCGCGGGATCATTGCCGTCACTGCCGACAAAGGGGAGAAGGATTATCTCGCCTGGGGTTATATGCCTCCGACGGTCGACGGGGAAGATGGAAAGAAGCGTCCGATTCGGGCAGGTGACACCTACGTCTTTCGTGGCAAGCAAAAGATGCTGGTCAAGGAGCATTGGCTGGTCAAAGACACCTCGCAGAAGAGCTATTGGGCGGGGAAGCACAACGTACGTCTGTACAACGAGATGCTTGGCGTTTTCGCACCCGCGCTCAAGGCCGCCTCGCCAGAGGCCACACTGGTGGCGGGGTGGGATTTCCATCTCTATCAGGGAAACTGGGACGCCTGGAAGACCTGCTTCAAGCCGACGATTGATGCCGCCCATCAATGGATCGACGGCGTAAGCGAACACCATTACGGCGGGGATACGCGCATGGTCGCGGTGTCGTACGAAGTTGCCGTCGGGTACACGCGCGCCACCTACGGCAAGTGGATTCGCGGCTACAACACCGAAGCCGGTGGAAATCTCGACCCCCAGCGACCCGACACCGTCACCTACGGCCAACAGCCCGACGCCCGCACGCGCTCTGTCAGCGCGATGACCTATCACTTACGCGATGTCGTCTACCTGCTTTCCAAAATGCCCGAAAAGGCTGCTTTCCGGGCCGCCCATGAAGCCAGTCATACGGGCGGCGATGAGTTTGCCTTCAAACTGCTCAAAGAGTTGCGCGGCAAGATTGTCGACGTCCAAGCTCGTACGGACGATGTGTGGACGGTTGCGTCGCTGGATGAAAAATCCAAACGGCTCTTGATCGTGATGTTCAACGATTCGGCCGCTGCGCGATCGGTCACGCTGGCGGTCGATGCTCCGGAAGGCACAAAGTTGGTTAAAGGGACGCAGCGAAATGCCGCGTCCATGGCGGCGGCACCGTATCTGACGATCATCGAATCGCCTATTGAAGCCGCCGGTGCAAATTGGCGAGGCAAAGTGACACTGGAGGCCAAGTCAGCGGTTGCGATGCGCTTTGATCTGTCTGGCGAACGGACCGGGACGCCACTGGTGCGTGAACAGTTCTTCTCACCTGATTTTCTCAAGCGGATCGAGATCGGTAAGCCCGCCACGTTCACAATTGATGTGCCAGCCGATGCGGCACCGGCAGCACGGGCATTCCTGCGGGTCGTCAGCAGTGCCGCGATCCCTGCCGATATCGTGACGCAGTTCAACGGTCGCGCCATCTCGATTCCTGCGGCATCGGGAGTGATCGACCTGCCCATCGATCCGTCCTGGCTTGCGGCATCCAACAAGCTGGTCATTCATCCCGGTGCGTTGTCGTTCGATATTGCGGCGGTCAGTCTCTTTACCATTCGCGAGTGATCCCATGAAACTTCGCAGCCTATTCCTGTCGTTATTGATCGCTTCTTCCGCACTGGCCGATCAGACGCGGACGATCCCCAACGCGATGAAGATGGATTTTCCGTGGGATCCGGTCTCGATGGATTTCCCCGCCGGTACCTTCACCGGCGACACGGTGGTCAAGACCGGAGACGAGTTACGGCCGGTGCAGATCGAGAAGACTGAAGTTGATGGCAAGGCGATCGATCGCGCCTGGTTTATGGCGACCGTCAAAGCCCAGCCATCTCTAAATGTCACATTCGCAGCGGGAAAGGTCGATTCTCCGTTGGTCGTGCGTCGTGATGGCTCGGCGATCACAGTCGAAAACGGGCTCAGCACCATCCGTCTGGTCGACTATTCGGCCATGGATGTCGCGGGTAAAACGCTGGCAGAAACGCCGCACTGGCTGGCGGGGGTGCGAGTCGGCAACGGGACATGGGACGGTCGGGCGTGGTTTGATGGATCATCGGTCCTGAAAGGTGCCACGACAACGATTGTCGCGCAAGGCCCGGTATTTGTGGATGTGAAGATCGTTTATGAGTTTGCCGACAATCACCCCGACGGCCAGACCCTGGCGCAGCCAATCCAAATGGGCAAGCAGACTTTTCGCTACAAGCCCGGCGAACTGCCTCGTGAAACCATCGCCAGGGATTCGCATCGCTACGAGCTGATGATTCGCGTGATGGTCAACGACCCGTGGATCGAAGTCGGCGAACGGTACCACTTGCCGCGCGACAAATCGGTGAAGGATTTTGGCGTCCATCAGTATCACCTGCATTTCGGACAGCAGGCCGCCGGTGTGCCGGATGGCAACATCGCTCCCGGCCAGAGCCTGCCGATCGACACGGTGATGTGGACGCGGTGGTTTGAGTGGGATTCGTTTGGCGGAAATAACGCACTCCAATTTGTCGAAGCCCGTGCGCGTCCGACGCAGAAGGGACGTCCGTTTGCGATGGTGCGCGCCCGCTGGAATCAGGGCGGCGGTGGGGCACAGGATTTCTTCCTGACCAGTGGCGGCAAAGACGGATCGGCCGATGCGGCGGCG
>JBGSMH010000621.1:0-4576 GCA_041740275.1 Phycisphaerae bacterium | reverse complement strand
GCCTCGGTCGAGCTGTAACGTTTGATCTTCGGATCGGCACCAAACTTATTGCGCCACATCGCCTCGGTTTTTTCGGGCTTGATATCGCACAGTGCGACGACTTTGGCTTCGGGGATCTCTTTAAGCCAACCCGCGTGCGATTGCGCCATGCCGCCGCAACCGATGATCGCGATGTGAACGACGTCGAGCGGGGGGTGTTGTTTTGACATCAGGAATCCTTGAGAAAATGGCCGGGACGCGGTTTAGAGTGCTCGCATGCTCTTGACGCATTCGGTCAGCGCCGGGACGGGATTCGCGGGATCGGCTTCGTATTCGATGACCGACATCCCGTCGAAGTTGGCTTTCTTCAGTGCCGCCACGAAAGCGGGGAGATTGAGATTGCCGGTGCCGACGACCACATCGTTCCACATCGCGTTTTTGTCGAACGTGAAATCCTTGTAGTGGATGCCGTAGATCTTACCGGCGAACTTTTCGACCCACTTGACCGGGTCGCCTTGTCGCGGGCCGATCTGCATGCACCATGCGGTATCGATGCAGAGCCCGATTTCGCCTTCACCCAGGCCGATCAGGTGTTCGATCACGTCCGGGCTGCCCCCGAACATGTACCCGCCGTGACAGTGGATGCCGACTTTCATCCCGTACTTGCGACACAATGCCGCAGTCTTTTTTGTCGCAGCCTGGTAGCTATCGACGCGGAAGTGCGCCGAAATGTGCTTCGCTCCGGCGACCTTGGCACACTCAAACCATGCTTCTTCGCTATCGGCACCGGTAAAGGTCTGCACACCCAGCGAGATGACCGACACCCCGGCATCGCTATAGATCTTGACGACATCCTTGAACGCATCCGGCTTGGATAAATCGGCGTGAACGCCGCAAATTTCGATCTTGTCCACACCAATTTGCCGCACTTTTTTTGCGACATCGGTGTTGTCTTTGAAGTCGCGGAAGCAGTAGCTTTGAACGCCAAAATCCATCGGTCCGGGCATCGGTTGTCTCCTTAATAATTCGATTCGACAGTCGGGTTACGATATTCGCTTCCCCGGCGACTGCAAGCGCGATCAATCGTCGTTCTAGGCGAAAGCGATTGATACAGGTAAACTAGGTTCTTAACGGAGGCTTTCATGAAGCGAATCATCCCGGTCTTGACGGTGTTGTTGCTGGTTTCTGCGGCGCGAGCCGATGCAACTGCGTCGGCGTTGACGGAAAAAGGCGCATTCGACACCCTACACAAAGAGATCGGTGCACTGATCACGCTCAAGCTCGACGGGGCGCGCATCCAAATCGATCGCAGCCGCTGGGAACCGCAGAAAAAGAGCGTCGATGAGCCCAAAGCAGAGGAAGAGATGGGCGGGAACATCAAAATCGTTCCCGGCAATGCCAACGCTAACGTGCGGTTGCGGATCAACGGCAACCTTCAGCCGCAAACGCCGTTTGAACAGGCATTCGCCGCGCTGCAAACCGCCGCAGGCGGTATGGCGACAACGCGAATGAACAGCGGCATGGGTCGCTCCGCAAGTTTCAGGGGAGAGTTGATCAATGGACGCATGGAGATCGCCGGTGATCGGGTTGTCGTCGCGCTAACCGAAAATGCAGACCCGTTCCGATCGATCGAACTGACGGACGACCCGACGGGCGTATTTCGTCTTACGATCCTGGGCAACTCCGGTGATCTGATCATGATTCACCAAACACCCGATGGCGGGGCGTCGATCGCGGGGATCGTCGGCGAGACCAAGCTCATCGACAGCGCCAAGACCTTTGGCGAACTATCGCGTAAGCATCGGGTCGTTCTTGACTCGACAATCCACCCCGTCTTGCAGCGCGTCGGTATTGGCCTGGCACTGTCGGCGGATAGTCAGGAGGTACACGCCAAGGTCGTGGCGATGCTCACCCCCGCCAGTGACGAAGACCGTGCCGCAGCCCGTGCGTTGCTGAAGGACCTGGATTCCCAGGATTTCGCCACCCGCGAGGCCGCCCGCGAGCAGTTGCTCAAGGTCTTTGATCGCTATCGTGGCGCACTGGTGCAGTTGGCGGATGAGGCGGGTTTGTCCAACGATGCCAAAGCGTCGATTCAACAAATTAATGCCGCCCGCACCAGCGGATCCCCGGCAGAGCGGATCGTTGTCGACAACAAATTGCTGGATGATCCGAAGTATCTGGCCCGGATGCTGCCGCAGCAGGAACCCGCGGCCCGCAAGGTCATCATCGCCCGCCTGGAGAAGCTCAGCGGCCAATCGTTGGGCGATGATCCTCAGGCGTGGGAGAAATGGGCCAGCGAGAAATAGTCAAATGAGAAATCGGATGGCCTGATCGAATCGCAGATCGGTTAAGATTGTCGGTCCGAAGGGACAGTGAGTCCGGTGATCAACCGACGATTTCATTCTCGACGTGTCTGGATCCTGCACGGGCTGCTGCTGGTGGCGGTGCTGGTGGTCACCTGGGTGTCGGCCAGGGCGCAATACCGGTCGCTGCGCGATCAGGAACTCGAAGAGCTTCGGATTCAACAACAAAACGTGGTGCGGACGACCGCGCTTTTGATCGAGCAGAACATCCGCCTGCTGTCGGTAGCGATGCCGCAGTTTGATGTCCGTTCCACCGCCGACGATGCCGTGCCGCGGGCCTGGTTGCGCGATGTCGCGACGCTCAATCGCGTCACCGGGCAGATCATCACCGATTCGCTCCCGTCCGGCGACGACACCATCGGCCAACGCGTGCGCGATCGACACCCCGATCTATTAAAAGCCCGCCAGCCGATGCTGCGGCTGGATGGAGCCGAGTTTTTTCTAGCGACACCCGTTGCACGTCAGCCGTCGATGGTTCGGGTGGCGCTGTTGTCGGGCGAGCAGATCGCGTCGGAGTTACTCAGCATCAAGTCGCGCACGCTTGATGCGACCGTTTATCTGGGCATGGATTCCGGGCCGATGCTGTCGATGAACGGATCGGTATCGACGCGTCAGTTGCTGGATGTGGCAAACGATAGCGATCTTTACAAGCAGATTCGCTCGCTGATTGAGGCCGGAAGTGTCGGCACGCCGATCGCGCAACTGCCCGAGCCGCGCGGGCTGTCGATGATCACCGTGCAACCGATGCAGCCATTGCCGGGCGTCAAATGGTTTTTGCTGGTCGAGCGGACGCGACTCGAGGAAGTGATTGATGGCACGCTTCGCCCGCTGGTGTGGCAATTGGTCAGTTGGGCGGGCGCGATGGTGCTGGCGGTGATGGTGGTGCTGCTTTCGACGACGATCAGCCTTTACCGCGGCCGCCGGCGCATCGAGCGATTGCGGATGGACATGCTCAACCGCGATCTGCAAAAAGCCCGCACGATTCAGCTCAACTGGCTGCCCGCGCCGCAGCGCAAGACCGACGATTATGAGGTGGCGGCGATCAACGAACCGGCGGCGCACATCAGTGGCGATTTTTACAACTGGTTTGATCTGCCGATCACGGACGACACCCCCACCCGCCGCACCGCGATCGTGATCGGCGATGTGTCCGGGCACGGGTTGTCGGCGGCGTTTTTGATGTCCACGACGCAGTTGCTGGTTAAGGCGTCGCTGCCGGTCAGTTGCGACGCCGGGGCGTGTTTGACGGAACTGAATCGCCAATTGTGTCTGATGTCATATCAGGGGCAGTTTGTGACGATCCTGATCATGATCGTCGATTTTGACGCCGGTACGCTGTCGATCGCCTCGGCCGGTCAGTCGCCGCCGTTGTTGAGGCGGGGCGATCAGTGTCAGCCGCTGGATTTGGAGCCGCAACTGGTCGTCGGCGTCGATGACGCCACCGTCTATGAGTCGCACACCTTCAATTTCCTCTCCGGCGATCTATTGGTGCTGTATACGGATGGCGTGGTCGAAACCACAAACGACGCGGCGAAGCAATTTGGGGAAAGCGGATTGGTCGATGCGGTGCTGAATGTCCCGGCGGACAACGCCCAGCGCGCTCTGCACAGCATCCTGGGCGCGATCGCCGCACACCGACAAGGCGGCGACCCCGATGATGATCTCACCCTGGTCGCGCTCCGCGTGGTCTGCTCCCGCTTCGGTTCCGCCCATCATTCCCCACCAGAAGCGGCGATGGTCTGAGCCGCCATGGTCGATATGCGTCACCGCCCGGCGCGGAATTTGCGCAACAGTGTCGGTGCGGCACCGATCAACATACCGATCAGCAATCCGCCCCAGTGGGCGGCGTTGGCGATGTTGCCGACCACGCCCAATGAACAGATCACCAGCCAGCCGATCATCAAGCCGATTTCCTGATCGGTCACGCCGATCCGCTCGTACGGCTGATATTTTTGCTTCATCCACGCGTAACCGAGCAGCCCGGCATTGACGCCGCTCATCCCGATAAACCTCTGCCACTCACCGAGTACCTCATGCCACCCCGCCTGCGCCACACACGACATCGCCGCCAGCGCCAGCACGAGAAGACCGAAGAACAGGCTTCCCTTAATGCCTTCAATCACCTGCCCCAAGCGCCACAACCACATCATATTGAACAAGACATGAAGAAAACCATCGTGCAGCAGCATCGGCGTAACGATGCGCCAGACTTGCCCGTGGGAAATGTCATCAAA
>JBGSMH010000620.1:0-5376 GCA_041740275.1 Phycisphaerae bacterium | reverse complement strand
GTGCTGCAAAAGTGCGAGCCGGCGCGCGAGTGCCCCAGTTGCCCGCTCTGGGACGACTGCAAAGGCGTCGCCAAGGCGCGATGCGACGGATTTTTCAGCATCGACGACGCGATCCTGATGAAGCACCGCGTCAGCAGTTCCACCTGGCAGTGCGAGATGCTGTGCCTGAAGCCGAGTCAGGAAAACGCGGTCTTCCCGATGCTCGATCTGAAGCGGCACGTTGTCGAGAAACCGCCTTTTGCGATCGACGAGAAGTGTCAATGGTGGTTGGCGATTGATTTCGGGTTTCGCGCGCCGCTGGTGTGTCTGTGGATCATCCTGCGCGACCGGCAGGTGTTCGTGATCGACGAGCACGTCAAGCCGCAGACGACATTTGAAAACCACCTGAAGGCGATCGGGCAGAAGCCCTGGGGCTTTGTGCGGAATGTCGCGTGCGACCCTGCCGGCGCGAGTCAGAACGATCAGACCGCAAAGAGCAATATCGACCTGCTAACCGCACACGAGTATCGCGTCGTGCGTCGTAAAAGCAGGATCATCGACGGATTGGAACTGATCCGGGCGGCGCTACAAAGTGCCAGCGGGCAATCGAGCTTGTTCATCCACCCTCGCTGTAAACACCTGATCTGCTCGATGCAATGTTATCACTACAAAGCCGATATAAGCGAGTTGCCCCACAAAGATGGTGAGCACGACCATGCAGTTGATGCGCTGCGGTACTTCTTCGTCAACGCCATGATCGACACACAGATTCACATCAAGCGTTATTGAAAGGATTGGCTATGCGAAACGCGCGGTCGCTACTCTTTATCCTTCTCATTGTCCTTCTTGGCGTCCTTGGCGGGTGGATCGATCTTGCTGGTGACCGAGGCAACGCGCGAGCCTTTGAGCTTGTACGTTCCGGTGATCTTCGTCCCATCGGGCATGACGCACACCACACTGGGCTGGTCCTTGGCGGTCGCACCGGCTTCGAGCGTGATGACGACCTGGCTCTTGGCCAATCCGCGCGTCAGCGACACGCAATCGGTCGCCAGCGATTCGGGGAGGATGTCCGACTTGTGCGACTGGACTTCATTCTTCTCGATCGCCGCAAGCAGTGTCTCCAGATCAGCAAAGGTCTGTTTTTGCGACATCCCGCGGGCCAGATAGCTGGTGAGCATTTGCGTCGCGGCCTGAGCGAAGACGTCGGTCGAGGCGTCGCGGTTTTCGTCGGTCCACCACTCGATCCACTTTTTCTCGAATGCCTCGACGTTGCCGAAGGAGTCCGCCCAGGCGCGATCCCACGGCGCGCCGCGACTCAGCGCGATCATGTACCGACCAAACGCCTTTTGATATTTCCCGTCATCTCCGTGCGCCAGGAAAGTCGTCATCGCCCAGACCTGATCGTAGTTGGTGTGATCCAGTTCGCGATTCCACTGCTGGCCGGTCATGGTCAGCATTGCCTGAACGGGTTTGAACTTTGCTTCCTTCATCAAACCGGCGATGCGTCTGAGGCGATGTTTGGGGATCGCGCCACTGACAAATCCATCGCCGGTGAAAATCGCTTCTCCAAAATACTCTGCCAATCCCTCGTTGGCCCAGATCGGCAGATTGCCCCCGATCACCGCAGAGGCGAACTGGTGAAAACCTTCGTGCTGGATGGTGTGCCAGGTTCGACTGGTCAGCTTATCCCCCGCGATCGCCATCAGCTTGCTGCCATTGAAGATGCCGACCGATCCAGGGATCCCGCCATTGGCGGTGTATTGCGCTCGATCACGAAACAGATAGAACGGCAGCTTGCGATTCAGCTTTCCGGAAAAATCACGGGTGCGGGTCGTGTACTCATCGACCATCGCCTCCATTCGGATCAGCGCCTCCTGCGCCTGATCGTCGGGGATGTCGTAGATCAGGAAATGATAGCGACCCTCGACGCCCTTCATGCCCGGCGGGATCTGCGGGGAGGCGGATCTGCCTTGTCCCATCGCGTCACACGCCAGGAGCAGCGAAACCAACAATATCAGAATCGATCTCATCCGAACCTCCGCCAACAAACCTCACGCACCAAAATCATTCTTGAGCACGATACGATACCGCGCTTTACCCGACTCCAGGTGCTCTAATGCCTCGTTCACCTTGGACATCGGGTAGGTTTCGATCACCGGCGCGATGTTGTGTCGGGCACAGAAATCGACCATCTGCGAGGTCGTCAGCGGGCTACCCAATGGCGTGCCGCTGATCGAGCGCTGACCCCCCAGCAGTGGCCAGACGCTGATCGCGATCGGCTCGGCAACCGCTCCGACAAAGTGCAGCCGACCCTTGGGGGCGAGTGTCGCGATGATCGTCGCCCAATCGAGCGTGACGTTGACCGTCACCAAAACAAAGTCCAGCGTCCCGGCCAGCTTTTTCATCTGCTCACTGTCGCGCGAATTGACGACTTCGGTCGCGCCCAGCCTGATTGCCTCATCGCGCTTGGAATCGCTGGAGGTAAACGCGACGACATGACAGCCCCAGTGCTTGAGGAACATCAGCGCCAGGTGTCCGAGCCCGCCGATCCCGATCACGCCGACGCGATCGGTCGGCTTTACATTATTTTGAATAATCGGGTTGAAGACAGTGATCCCGCCGCAGAACAGCGGGCCGGCGCTTTGCGAACCGACCGCCTCGGGCAGTGGGGTCGCCCATTGCCAGTGACATCGCACTCGATCAGCAAATCCACCGTGTCGATTGACGATGGTTTGCTCGGCGCGCGTGCAAAGATTCTGATCCCCGCCGGTGCATTGCGGGCATTCCTGGCAACTCTCGCTGAACCAGCCCATGCCGACGCGATCGCCAACTTTGCGTCCCTTGACGTGATCGCCGACCGCAACAATTTTTCCGGCGATTTCGTGTCCGGGGACAAACGGGTAGGTCGTCTGTCCCCAGTCGTTGTTGAGCATCGACAGGTCCGAGTGACAGATCCCGCAATATTCGACCGCGATCTCCACCTGCTCGCACTTGAGCGGGCCGGGATCGTAATCGAACCGTTCGAGCTTTTGTTTCGGACCTTTTGCGGCGTAAGCGCGGATTTTGTCGGCCATGGCTTTCCTTTGTTTGTTGTTTCACGGGCAACGCGTGCGATGCCACAATTCCAGCATCAGCATTGCGTACAATACCTGCGATCGATCCACTTTGCCCGACAAATGCTGTTCGATCAACTGTTCGATGGTAGGCATGTGCAGGTGCTGGCGGGCAAACGAATTGCTGGCGCGGAGGTGATCGACCAGCATTGGCTTGAGCGCATCGCGAAACCAATCGCCGATCGGGACGGCAAAGCCCATCTTGGGTCGGGCAAAGACCGACGCGGGCAAATCAGAGCCGAACGCATCGCGCAGGATCGCTTTTTTGCCCGAGCCGATCAACTGTCCGCGCTTCAAATTGGCGGCGTGGGCGACCAGCGTGTGGTCCATGAACGGGCTTCGCACCTCCAGCGCGTGCAACATCGACGCGCGATCCACCTTGGTCAGCAGATCGTTGGGCAGATAGGTGATGCGGTCGATCGCCAATGCGGCCTCAACCGGATCACGCGACTGCCGCAAATCGCGCCAGGTGCTTTCAAAGTGCGCGTCTGTGCGATTATTGACCAGCAATCGGTTCAGCAATTGATCGTCACAGATACTGATGTATTGCAGGTATCGTTTTGCTTCGCTCAACCCTGCCGACGCGAGCAGGCGTCCGGCGCGGGTGAGGCGCGATTTGGGGTGCCCGTGCAAAAGCGCTGTACCCAGGAACGAAATTGGTGCGAGCCAGCCGATCTTCATCCCCATCGCGACGTAGCGATCGTAGCCCCCGAAGAGTTCATCCCCGCCATCACCCGAGAGCGCGACGGTGACGTGCTGACGGGTCTGTTTGGCAAGATAATGCGTCGGAAGTGCCGACGAATCGGCGAACGGATCACCGAACACTTCTGCCAGCCTCGGCAAATCCGCGGCCGCATCGGGGGTGACGCGAAACTCATGGTGATCGGTTCCCAGGTATTTGGCCACTTCGCGCGCGAACGACGTTTCGTCGTAGCGGGGATCGCCAAAACCGATGGAGAAGGTGCTGAGCTTTCCGTGCAGCCTTGCACACCGGGCGATGATGCTCGAATCGATCCCGCCACTGAGGAAAACGCCCAGCGGAACATCCGAAACCAGTTGTCTCTGCACCGCTTGCTCGATCAGTTGCTTAAACGAGGTGGGAGAATTGTGGATAACTCGATGATTGCAATCAAAGTATTGTTGCTGTTCGCGCTGATCGTCTCTGGTTCCGGTGAGGGTGAGTGAATGTCCGGGAAGCAGTTGGTTTGCGCCGCAAAGCATCGTCTGCGGTGACGGGACATAGCCAAAACGCAGGTAATCGCCCAATGCGCCCGTGTTGACGCTTTGATCCCAGTCCGGCCACGCATCCAGCGCCCGCAGTTCAGATGCGAACGCGATCGACGATCGCCCGATCGCGTAATAGAGCGGCTTTTGGCCCATGCGATCGCGCGCCAGCAAAAGTGACTTTTTTGTCTCATCCCACAGGGCAAAAGCGAACATGCCCTCCAAGCGTTCGATCCCCTCCACACCGGCTGTGGATAAGATGTGGAGAAGTACCTCAGTATCGCCGGTCGTTTGCCAGAGGTGATCGGGAAATTGTGCTCGCAAATCGCGATAATTGTAAATCTCGCCATTGAAGACGAGGGTGAATCGGCCGTCGGGCGTGGACATCGGCTGCATCGATCGTGGGTCTGGATCGAGCACCGCAAGGCGTCGAAACGCCATGCCGATCTGCGGGGTTTTTTCGGATAGATAAAGGTCGTGCCCGTCGGGCCCGCGATGCGCGATCGCCGACGACATCCGCGTGAGGTGTTCCCGCATGATGCGAAGCGATGAATCGAAACTGACAACACCGGCGATGCCGCACATAGAGGGTTAGTCTAGTGGGATTTTCGATTTGCAGATAGCGGACGGTTTTTCGCTCTATTCCCGCGACGTATCAGAGAAAGCCCCAAACTGCTGTCTGACCAGTCGGGCGTAGAGACCGTCGCGTTCGAGGAGTGTGTCATGCGAACCGACTTCGACGATTCTCCCGGCCTCCAGCACGACGATTCGGTGGGCGTTGCGAACGGTGCTGAGTCGGTGGGCGATGATGAAACAGGTGCGGTCGGTCATCAGGCGTTCGAGGGCCTGTTGAACGAGCGATTCGGATTCGCTATCGAGTGCGCTGGTGGCTTCGTCGAGGATAAGGATACGCGGGTCTTTGAGGATGGCGCGGGCGATCGAGACGCGTTGTCGCTGCCCGCCTGAAAGCTGCACACCGCGCTCACCGACGCGGGCGTCGTAGCCCTCGGGAAGTTGGTTGATAAAGTCATGCGCATTAGCAGCGCGGGCGGCGTCAAAG